>CAZTOS010000004.1:0-59369 GCA_964615185.1 uncultured Thermococci archaeon | reverse complement strand
CCTTAGACCGAGCCTGCGGGTTGAACCTCATGGTGATGGGCCCGCAAACCTCCCCGCCATTGGTGAGGAGTTGACTCGTTGGAAGCCTCGCCGTTCACAGCGGGGAGGAGGTCAGCTTTCTGATTCAGAGTTCTTTTTCTCTCTTTTCTACAAGCTTTCTGAGATTCATTATAAGCTCACTTTCGGTTTCAACTTTTGAGACTACTAATGGAACCCTCTCCTTCTCAGCTATTTTAACTGCCAGCTCATCAAGTCTCTTAACTCCATGCAGCACTACAACGGCTGGCTTTAGTCCTTGGACTCTGATAGCAATCATGGGACTCCTTCCGGTTGTCACCTTTGTGAAAACTAAGGCTCTCTCTGTTGTCCATCCATAGAGCTTAAGGAATTCCTCACTGCTCATTTCGAGGATTGCTTGAATGCTGTCAACAACGGTGTATCCATAAATCCTCCTATCAAGCAAGTCAATGTTGGCAGCAACTTCTCCCTTAACTGCATCAACTATCTTTTTTACAGTCACGGGGAGGGCAAATTCCCTAATGTCGAGAATGGCACTGGTTGGGAACTCACTTCCAAGCGTTTTGCTGAAAGCTTTAATTACGTTTCCTCCTCTTCTCTCATCAATTTCAAGCAGAGCCTCGACGAACTTTCTTATTGTCGAAGCACCGGGACTTTTTCTTCTACCGCCCTCATAATCGCTAATAACCGAAGAAGAAACCCCCAAATACTCAGCTAACTCTGTCTGGCTAATTCCGAAAATCTCTCTCCACTTGCGCATGGTTTTTCCGGGGTCTGAAGAAAGCGTAATCTCCCCTGCAATTCTCTTAGCCAAAGCTTCCTTTTCCTTCTCAAGCATGGTATATTTTTCTCTTTCTGTGATTATAAATGTTTCGGCAATTGCCTAAGGATAGTTTAATATTTCTGTTATCAGTTGACCAAAAGTAGTGGTAGTGGGTTTAGGGAGAATGCCCATTTTTGTTCAGTCTTTTACTCGACTTTCTTTTGACTAATAGGGTTCTTGAAAATGCAGTTGGAAAGTAAGAATTCACGAAAAAAAAGCGTAATGGATTACAACTCGTAAAAGGAAAAATTTATAAGTCTTGAAGTCAAAAGTATTATTGCAATATTGGATAGGAGGTGCAAGTATGAGGAAGTTTTTAGCTTTACTGGTTGGATTGCTGTTTGTTGGAGCCGTAGGATACATCCAAGCAGCTCCAATTGGCGGGGCAAAGGTTTATCTGCTGGATGAGAAGGGGAAACCCCTGACAGACTACGGAAAAGTCTATTACTCAATTTGGACTTTTGACAAGAATGGGAGCATCAAAGTTCTTCAGAAAGGAATGCTGACCAAAAACGCATTTAAGAGCCTGATTTTCCCAGACAACGTGGTAAAGCTTAATCTAGATACTCCAAGGAGCATTGCAGATGAGAAGGGTTCTCACACGGCTTTCATTGGAATTGACGTGTGGGTTGTTAAGAATGGGAAGCTTTACACCTTTCCACCAGAAAGCTTTGAAGTTAAAGTAGGCAAAAACACGTTTGCAAAAAACATCATGCTGAAATTCAATCTTAAAGAAGCAAGAGTCAAGGATTTAAAGGCTTTAACTCCTAAAAACTCAAAAGTTCAGCCGATGGCTCATGACGTTTATTATGTATGGGAAACTGTGGAGGATAAATCATACTACTCTCAGAAAATACCCGTTCTAATAGTGGACAACAAAGCATCGAGCAGTGTTTACGCTAATATTGAAATGGCTTATAGGGGGAGTTATTATTTGGGTCCGATGGTTACTGTGGCCTTTGGAGATCATATCTCGGAAAAGGTTAGCTTTGATCCAAGCTCGATAACGGTAAAAGCCCTCGGAAGGTCGGTTACAAAAAAGTATAAAGCATCATATACAATTGATGTAGGTCCTCACTCCTCAAAGTATATTTGGATTAAAGGAAACGTTCACTATATCTACCAGAAGGAGTACTACTGCTCCCTCTACTGTGAACCAACCGGAAACGAGAGATACTTCGTGAAAATAGACAGTTTTGACACCAGCTATTATAACGGGATATACCATATTAAAACTGGTGAAACTCGTGGAAAACCACCTTACAGCATTCCAAGTCGCTGGATTGAGCCAACAGGAGCAGTTTATAATAACAAGGCAGACATTGAAGATTTTTACAGTGAAATTTACGTGGGAACAAGTGGAGAAAGCTTTAACATTGGAGTCCCTCTTGGAGCATTAATAGCTTTCCTCGGTCCAGAAACAGCACCTGCTTGGCTTGATGTATTGGTAACAGGCTTCAGTTTGGAAGATTACGTTAATTATGCTGTTTTGGGGCATTTACAAAGTACCAATGGAGATTATCTTCACTTTAGAGGAATGAAGAGTGCTTATGAGATGAAGCTTCCAGTGAAAACATGGTATGGAACCTCCTACAAGAGAACACCAGTTCCCGTAGGATTTTACATTGAAGTCTCCTAATAGTTTTTAATTTTGTTTTTTAATTTTTATGAAGCTTCCTGGTTTTGAAAGCTTTAAGCAAGATGTTTAAAACCTGTACTGAAGTTTAAAAGGAAACCACATCTTAAAAGACTACAGAGAAAGGATAAAAAGTGGAGGAGAACAGGATTAAAAAGTTCAAGTAGTTGAGGCTTCCTCATCGTTGTAAATGTCCTCATCCTTTATTTCCTCTTCATAGCCCTTTGAGCCTTTAAGAGTCTGAATTCTGAACATGTAGCTCTTATACCAGTTGTACCTTGGCTTAACTTTCATTGGAAGCAATCTCCAAGCCCTCGTCTCCTCTTCATAACCCCAGTTTACGTATTCATTGAAGTTTCTGATTATGTCAGTTATGACAACGTTGAACTCATTTAAGAGGAGCTTCTGAATCTCTCTCCACTTGTTCAATGAGCTTTCCCTTCTCGTTATTCCAAAGTAGCCGGCACAGCCTGGACCTTTGAGTGTGGCAATTCCTCTACCAACGAAAGCCCTTATGGCATTTACCGTTTCTGGTGGGTCTGTTATGAAGGTGTCAAACTTTCTAAGTGCATAATCTGGGAGAGGCTTCCTTAAGTCGAATGTGAAAATCTCAATGTTGCTGTAGCCAAGTTCATCCGCGGTTTTTTCAATGAACTTAATAAGCCTCCCATCAATATCCAAAACAGCTATTCTCTTTGGCAAGCCTGAAAGCATTAAAGCAATGCTCGTTAAGTCATCATCGCCGAGAACGAAGACTTCCTTGTTCTCCAAATCTCCTCTCGTGTGCATGAGGATTATTCTCGCCACCGTAGTTTCAGGGGTTACGTAGGCTTGGTCAAATTCGTGCTTTGGTTGTGGTCTGTCCTTGACCATCTCCTTAAACTGCTCAAGGAGCTCGTTAAAGGCATTAATATCAACGGTTTTTCCTTCACAGTGAGGACATGTGTAGTCTTCCCTTTTACCAATTCCATACTCCTCGGCAAATCTCTTGCCCTTTTCTGTCAAAAATACACCATCCTTGAACTCTACATAGCCAAGCTCGTTCAGCGTTTCAAGAACTGCCACAACTAAAGGTAGAGGCTCCTCACTTAAATCCACAATCCTCCATATGTCGCTGCTCGCTTGAACTGCACTCACAACGTTCTTTATCGTTCTTTCATAAACGGGAATCCTTGTTTTCTCCTTTACTTTAGCTGTAATCTCTCTCACCTTAAGCACCTCCCAAGTTTTTAAGCTCTTAAAAAGCTCGTAAAGAAAGTTGAATAGGCCTATTTTAAAGTTTTTTGGATAAAATTTTGGAGAAAAGAAGTTAGAACTCCAACTCCTGAACTAAGATTTCAACTAATTTTTCTGCACTTTGCTTTACCTCTTCACTCATCTCTATAAAAAGACCCAGCTGCTTTGGCTGGCATCCAATTAAGATAAACTTTGCGTTTATATTCTGCTTTAAATAGCTAACTAAGAGCTTAAGAGGAAGCCTGTGGGTTGAAAAACTTTCTCCCAGCGTTCCCTCAGGGTCTGCAATTACGATTTCGCCAGGTTTACCTCCAAAGTCAACGGCATCTATAAATATAACGTGTGTAGGGTTCTCGTTGACTATTTTGCCAACATAACTCTCTGGGACTCCCCCACAGTTGAGAATGACAATTTTGTCACTTTTCAGTCTGTTTTTAAGCTCTTCTGCCACTATGACTCCGAAAGCGTCATCTCCCCTAACGTCATTCCCAATGCCACAGATTACAACCTTTTCAGCTCCTTGGAGAAAATCCTTAAGCATTTTGAACACCTTATTTAATCTTTTGGAGAATGAATTCTAAGACATTCTCAGCTATTTTTATGGCATCTTTTGCATTGTCTTTTGGTACAGAGAAATATGAAGGATATCTAACCTCTACAGCAAAATCAGTAAGATAGTGTGCTCCAATTTCGTAGAGTTCCTCGAAACTCTTGTCAATTTCCTTGCACTCTTCTATTAGAACCGCAATGTCGTGGGTTTTTCTAATTGGCTTTCCAGTATATATGAGAAAAGCTTTTAGTAGTTTTTCCACCGCCTGTTGGGCATGGAAAGCCGCATAGTCATATATCTTATTTTCGAAGGCAAGCTTAGCTAACGTTATATCATCTTTGGCTTTTTGTATCCACCGCAAGTAGCTGGTCATAGAACTTTTCCCTCCTTAAGGGCATAATAATAGATATATCCCTTGTCGTTTTTTAGCTCTCTTAATTGTGAAGCGGAGATAAAAAGCAGATCAGTTGCTATTCCATGCTTTGCCAGAATTCTCCTTATCTCCCCGGAAATCTTTAAGCGTGTTTGATACCCAATTTCTTTCTCTGTAACAATTAGCAAGTCCCAATCAGACCACGATTTGGAGTCTCCTCGGGCTTGCGATCCAAAGAGAATTATTTTGATTGGCTTGATATTGTACCTCTTGCAAACTTGTATTATGGCTTTTTTAATGAGATCCTCCATGGTTTCTCACTTGTTGAGTGTTAGTGTTTGAAACTATTAAAAATATCGGAGAGACACTAATTCTCTTATCTTCTCTGCAAACTCACTCTTTAAAAGCCCTTCAACGTTGCCAATTTTTGCGTCTAAGTCTCTGTAAAGCGGAATGCCAATTAAATATGGAACTCCAAACTCTTCAGCGAGCTTTTGGATGTCTTTTTCATCGTTTAATTTCATGTTTTCAACGATACCGATTATCTTGAGATTCTGCTCCTTAAGGAGTTCAAGCAGTTTTTTAACAACATTTACAGCAAGCTTCGAGGGTGTAGCAACAACCAGAAATTCTCCTCTCTTTAGGAATCTCAGGACATCTAAGAACTGGTCGCCCATTCCGGGAGGCATGTCTATGATTAGGAAATCCAAATCCTCCCATCTTGTGATTGCCAAAAGTTCTATTAAAGCATCGCTAATTTCATGCCCTCTCAAGGGTGTTGGTTTATCCTCTGAGTAAAAAACGATGCTCATGAACTTTATCCCATGAACCTCTGGGGGAACTATTCCCCTATCTTCTTCTGGGAACTCTTTTGGCTCAAATCCTAAAATCACATGGTCACTTGCTCCATGAAAATCTAAGTCCAACAGGCCAACTTTATAACCTTTTTCAGCCAAAGCCAGAGCGAGAGTTGTTGAAACCAGCGACTTCCCAACTCCTCCTTTACCGCTCACGACTGGGATTACTCTTTTAACTTTTTCCAAGCGTGCTTCAATGGCCTTTATTCTTGGATCAATCATTGTTCTTCACCCTCAACCTTTATTGCGGCAACATAAACTCCCCTACCCTTCACAACTTCAAAGTCTCTGCTTCCACATTTTGGGCATGAGAGAAAGACGTGGACAACCTCGGGAATGAAGTGAATGTCCTCTTTTATGCGCTCATCGAACTTGTGCTTGACCTCCTTGAGCTTCCATACATGACCACAATCTCTGCACTTAAATTCTGCTTCCTCAATCACAAATTCAATCTCTGCATCCTCGGCTATTGTTCCCTTCTTAAGCTCATCTATGGCAAACTTGAGAATTTCCTCATTGACGTCTTGTAATTCGCCAAGGACAACCCTAATGCCAAGAATCTTATCTTTTCCGTGCTGTCTGGCGAAGTCAATGGCAGTTCTCACAATCCCATCTGCTAAAGCCCATTCGTGCATCTTCACACCCCAAAGAATTAGTGTGGTTAAGGTTTATAAACTATGCAGTTTGCAAGCGTGGATTGAAAAGTTCAAAAAGCAAATGAGAAAAGTTAAAGAGCATGAACTTCTTGTATGCATTTTAGGCATGCATGCTCCTATAGAGTTGGGAAGCTTAGATGAAATTAGTAAACTGCTACCCTTTGTTGTTGGAGAATATATGCCTGCCAGTCGACTTAACTTTGCCCTCCTTTTCGAGCTTCTTTCTCAGCTCCTCAAGCTTTTTTCTCGATTTCGTAACTGCCAACGCCTCATCTCTGTATTTTCTCAAAACCCCTATATGGGGGAAGATTATTGCATCTCTTGGACACATCTTTGCACATGTATCGCAACCGACCATGCAGTTGTAGGGTCTGGCAACTACAGGGCGCATCTTCTCGAAGTCCCAGTCATAGACTATCCTTCCGCCGCAGGTCATAAAACAGAGACCACAGCCTATGCACCTGTCATAGTCTATTTGGGGATACCATGGAATTTCTTTTCTGTCAATCCCCCACCATTTGATCTTTGAGTAATCCCTAATCTTCCTTCCTAAGATGTCTTCGCCTATTATAGGGATCTCAGTCATGTTATCACCCCCTTACAGATGAAAATAGTTTCATTTAAAAGTCTTTCCTCCCTTTAAAGTTTTAAACCTTTAGTTATACTCAAAACTGTTTAAAAAGCGTTAAAATCCTATAGATAGAGGATTGGGCAATAGAAAATTCTCCGCTTATGGAACATGACTTATGAAGACAAAAATTGAGAATGTAAACATAACGTTTAGGGAAGGTATCTCTTCTATCCTTGATCCAAATGGAGCTGGAAAATCTACCCTTGCACACATCATAATGGGCGTTAAAAAGCCAACTGAGGGGAGGTTATCCTTGATAGAGAGGATATAACTAATCTTGAAGTTTCGGAAAAGGGTTAAGCGTGGAATAAGCCTTCTATGGCAGGAAGCTACTTGATATGAAGCTGGTTCAGCTAATGGCAAAAGGACTAACAGAAGAAGTTGTTGAGCTAATAACAAGAGGCTTACTTAGGGGATTAAAAAAGAATTAAGAAACGAAAACATGCTTTAGGGTTTTAATTCCCGTTATTAGCCATAGAGCAAAGAGAAGCCAGTAAAGGGCAAATCCAAAGCTGTCTATGACGTTTATGTTAAAAGATAGGGCAACATTATGTGTTGCACTCACATAAGCTCCAAGTGGGAATATGAACGCCCACCAAGCCAAGCTGTATGGTAAATTGAGCTTTCTAATGTAATGAAGCATCAAGACAACGGCCATTACAAACCACCATACACCAAAGCCCCAGAATATCAGCCCAAAAACGAAGAAAGCTTCTTTCGTCGTTATAAACTCTGAATTCTTCACGAGCATGTATAATGTTGAAGTTCCTGCTCCAATAGGACCAAGATTAATCCAAATTGCTGGAGCAATTCCGCAGGGTAAAGGCTCGTGGGCAATGAAGCGGTGCATAACTACTGCAAAGAGAGCTAAGTAGAGGAAAAATCCGGCACCCCATGAGAAGTAGTTTATGAATACCATAACCTCTTTCCAAATTCCAGAGAATGTATGTATCAACGCACCTCCACTTAGAGGAATTACGATTAAACCAACAGGCGGAATAAACCAAGCTGGAGTAACGTTCTTGATATCTATTTTCTCTTGTATGAACATCAGATATGGGATTAGAAAGGCGAAGAATATCGTTAAGGGCATTCCTATCAGCCAGAAAGCCTTTGCAAGTGTGAGATTCTTTAATATCAGCAGATAATCAGCTGAGAGGATGAGCAGGGCTATTGCTATTGTTCCATAAAAATGGCAGATTACTGGGTGATATAAATCCTCCAGGGCATCCTCTCTGTATTTGAGCCATCTCAAACTCCATGGGATTAAAAGAATGAAAAACAACGCTGTATTTAAATATGTCAATCCAACTGCAACGCTTTTTAGTGCTGACACTTTGCTTGAATATGCCAAACTAACCAGAGCAAGTGCTCCAGTCCCCATGACACTTGCAAACCAAGAAGGCGCAAAATCTTTCACACTTATTTTCATTTTTATTCACCTGTCTTTTTCTTCACATGAGAAAATTTTGTTATGAAATTTTTAAATATTTTTCTTAAACTCCCAAGAAAATTAAAATGAGAGAAAATTAGGCGTGAATTTCCTTTACTCTCTTTTCCCAATTGCTTTTAAGAGATTTTTCTCCAACAATCTCAAGGGTTTCATAATAGCTTGGGAAATAGAGCAGAGGGGTACGGATAGCAACATTCTCATCAACCCAATTTATCTCGGTAATTCCTCTTGTCTTTTTATGTTTAAGGATACCATCCCATACTCGTCTGTTCATTATGCATCCTGGATCGTCCCCTGTTAAGTCGAGCGTGTAGTGGTAGGTCCTTGCACGACAACCACCGCAGATGTATTTGTATGGACAGTTGCCGCACTGGCCTTCCCAGCTGTCTCGGTCGCGGAGGATGTTGAATATCTTGCTATTTTCCCATATCTCTTTGAAGGTCCTGTTCCTGACGTTGCCGACCGGAAGTGGCAGGAACACACAGGGAACAACAGTTCCATCTGGCTCTATGCCCGCATAAATCCTCCCTGCTCCGCAACCACCGATGAACTCTGCGAGTGTCCTTACCGAGTTGTTCCCCCCAATGTAGAAGTGCGCAGGGGTTACCTCCTTTCCACTGCTCATCACCAGGGTTACTCTCGCGTACTGGGGTGCCGTCGTGAGTATCTCAAGCTTCCTCCTCTTCATCTGACGGTAGATTTCTTTCATGAACTCCTCGCGCTCCTCTGGCGAGAGGTCGACCTTGACCATGTCCTCAGCCCTTCCCGTCGGCACGAGGTTGAAGAAGATGACACGCTTTACTCCTATGCTCTCTGCGAGGTCAAGGATGTCGTCTATCTCCTGAAACGTCTCTTTGTCCATTATCGTTGCCATCCCATGGCTTACTCCGAGCTCAACGGCGTTCTCAAGAGCCTTTATCGCATGCTCCCATGCCCCGGGAATCCCGCGGAACTCGTCGTGTTTTTCAGGTTTTGCAGAATCGACGCTGACTTCGACGTACTTTATTCCCGCTTTAACCGCCTTCTCAAGCTCCTCCTTCTTCGCGAACGTCCAGCCGTTGGTTGCCACCGACGTGTGTATCCCCCTGCTTGAAAGCTCTTTAACTATTCTGAGGAAGTGCGGGTGTATCGTCGGCTCGCCGCCGCTTAAAGCAACTGACGCAACACCAGCTTTGTCGAGCTGGTCAACGAGATTTAGCTTCTCTTCAAGGTTGAGCTCACTTGGTAGAGGCCTATCGGCCCTCTGGTAGCAGTGCTTGCACCGGAAGTTGCACATATTGGTGAAGTTCCACACTATAAGAAATGGTCCTGCTAAACGTTGAGGCACTGTAATTCCGTATCTCGCAATACCCTCAAGGACAACCCAAATACCACGTCTTATATGGGGATCCCGGAGAAGGGCTTCCTTAACAGCTTCTTCCTCACCCTTTGCAATTTTTATGCCGAGTTTAAGGAGAGTTTTTATAATCTCTGCTTGGAAGCGTATCATGAGTGGGCAGTTTATGCTTTCACCTGCATAAATGCTGAGAGCCCAGTAGAGTGCTGGGAGCTCGCGTCCGTTGATTTTGTACTTTTTAAGGCTTGGCCGTATGAGTGCCCTTGTGAGGGGGTTTCCGAGGATAAGCTTGAATGCATTTAACGCAGTGGTGAGTTGATTTCCCTCATTCTTACTACTACCTTTCATTTTTCCTCCCCCGATTATATGATTGAATATCTCCCTGTATAAAATTTTCGATATAACTGTTATAACTGTCATATCAAATTTAAATGAAAAAAGCTTAAATAGGCCTTCAACCTTATTTTATTAGGTGTCTGTAAGATGAGGGGAGGGGATAGAGAAAGTAAAAAGTTCATTGAAATCGTTGAAAGGATGATGATAAGATGGGGCTACACTCACACTGACGGTAAAGTATATGCCCTCCTTCTATTGAATGAAAAACCCCTTACAATAAACGAGCTTGTGCAATTGACAGGTTTAAGTCGTTCTTCAGTCTCTACATCCTTAAACAAACTTGCTCGGGATTATCTTGTAATCGTTAGAAAGAGTGGCAAAACGAAGTTGTTTTATCCTATCCCCGCATTTCTCGAGAAGTTCCTAAAGCAACCCAAAGAAATTCTTGAAAAGGAGGTAAAACCCCTTAAGAATATAGTCTCTATTCTGATGAAGAGGGGGCAATCCTTTGAGCAGAAAGTAAGATTTGAAGAAATTCTCTCTGATCTTAATGCACTTGAATGTGTGCTTTCAAAAATCATCAAAATGGAAGAAGAGGAAGCGGAGTGTTTTAAAAATAAGTAAAGTTTCTGTCCCTCTCTTTGCATGAAATCCTTAACAACATCTTCTATTTTTCCCATGTGCCCCTGTAATTACCTGTATTCCCAAGCTTTAGAAGTATGTCATTGTTCTTCTTCCCATACCATAAGCCAGGACAAGTTCGTCTCCATGCTCTTTTATGAAGTCTCATAATTAATCCCCGAGCAAATTGTTGAATTCTTCATATGCATATGCACATGTAATACTAATTATCAAGAAAGTGTTATAAATCAGGTTACTTGTTTTGAGTTTGGTGAGATAGTAATGAAGATTTTAATATGCGGAAAAGGTGGTTGTGGGAAAAGTACAATTACAGCAATGCTTGGGAAGCACTTAGCGAATAAGGGTTATAGAGTCCTAATAGTGGATGCAGATGAGTCTAATCCCGGCTTATACAGAATGTTAGGCTTGTCCAAGACAAAAACTTTGGCGGAATATTTAGGTGGAAAGAAGCAGGTAAAAGCGATTCTAAATAATCCAGAACTGCCCAAGACCTTTGAGGAAATTCCAGAGGAAATTCTCTCAAAAAGAGAAAACTTAAGTGTGATGAGCATTGGTAAGATTGAAGAACCTGGCGAAGGATGCGCCTGTCCATATGGGGTCCTAGCAAAGAAATTTCTAAAAAATTTACAACCAAAGAAAGGAGAAATTGTCTTGGTTGATACCGAAGCTGGAATAGAGCATTTTGGGAGAGGAATAGACTTGGAAGTTGATGTTATAGTGAATGTTGCAGAGCCAAATTTGGAGTCAATTGAGCTTTCAAGAAAGATTGAAAAATTGACCGAAAAAGCTGGCTTAAAGCATATTTTTGTTCTAAATAAGGCTTTACCGGAAATTTTGGACAAAGTTAATGTTAAGCCCGATGTGGTCATTCCATTCAATCAGAAGTTCATTTATGACAGTTTGGAGGGTAAAGAAGTAGAGATAGTTCCGCAAATAGAGGAATTGTGGGGGTGCATTAGCAAACTCTTGGCACAGGATCTCCAATGGGAGGCTCCATGAACCTTTTGCCGCCAATCCCAGTCTCCAATATAACTTTACCTTTATATTCAGCGATAACCTCTCCAATCATTGCGGCATCTTTTCCTCTCTTTGTCTTTCTCATGGCTTCAAGTGCTTCTTCAGCATACTCCCTTGCAACAACCATAACAACCTTGCCCTCATTTGCAACTTCATAGGGGCTTATTCCAAGCATGTCACTTGCTGCTCTAACTTCTGGCTTTACCGGAATATCGCTTTCTCTTACGAGAATCCCAACGTTGCTTTTCTTCGCTATTTCATTTAAGGCGTTGCTCAGTCCACCTCTCGTAGGATCCTTCATCGCGTGAATATTCTCCCATCCAATTGCATCGGCAACCGCTTTCACGATTTCCCAAATTGGTGCAACATCACTTTTGAGCTCAGTTTCAAATGCTATTCCTTCACGGTGGCTCATTATTGCTATTCCGTGATCTCCAACCGTTCCGCTAACTAAAACGACATCTCCAATATTTGCTCCAGAATCCGTGATGATTCTCTCAGCTATCCCAAGTCCAGCTGTAATCACAAAGATTCCAATCTTGTCTTCAACCACCTTTGTATCTCCCGTAACTATCGGAACTGGAACCTCTTTGGCAGTTTTATCCATTGACTGTAAAATTCTCTCAAAATTTTCACTGCTGAATCCCTCTTGAATTATCATGGAATTTGCCAAAGCTAAGGGCTTTGCTCCCATCACTGCCAGGTCATTAACTGTTCCGCTGACAGCCAATCTTCCAATGTCTCCACCCGGGAAAAAGATAGGCTTAACTGTGTGTCCGTCAATTGTGAAAACTATGTGCTTGTCTCCAAAAGGAATTGTTGCACCATCATCTAAAGCTTCCAATCCAACCCCTCCCGCCGATTTTAAGCTTAAGTTCTTTAAGATGAAGTCTTTGATGAACTCTTCCATTAGCTCTCCACCGGCTCCATGTTCGAGTTTAATTTTCATTTTGGTCACCCATCCTTTTCTATCCCATGGGGTTTAATCAACTTTGTGTTGTGTTTTTGATCTTTGCTACTAATAAATTATATAGAAGTTTTCATCCTTGCATTATTGGGATTTAGCCCAGTAGTAGTCTATTCCTACCTTGACATAATCTGTAAAAAGAGAGCACAATTACCAACATGACTAATTGGCTCCTTCAGGATTTTCTCGATGTTCTTCAGGTCTTACACATCCCCGTATCTCCCTATCACGTGGTCATACAGTCCGTCAGTGCTCAGCAACAAAACTCAATTAAAGATTCAACAGCCATCTCTTCAGGCTGATAACCTTTACCTCCTTTCCCCTCCTCTTTATAACATCGTCTTGGTTCAGTGTTATAATTGTCAGCTTTCTGATGCCAAGCTCTCTGCCTGCCTCAATTAAAGCTTTGACTTCCCTTTCATGATTGTTCTCATTAAGCTCCGCAGTAACTTGGATGAGCTCCTCGCCTTTGATTGCAAAATCAACCTCATGTCCGTTTCTTGTCACGTAGTAAAACAGCTCTTCATTGGACTCATACCCTTTCTTAAGCAGCTCTGCAAAGACGAGGTTTTCCAAGAGTCTGCTTTCATCCTCGACACCCATCACTCTGAGCAGTCCATTATCGACAAGATAAGGCTTAAACCCCATTTGCTCCTGCAGCTTGTATGACTTCACGTAGGGCTTCAGAGGATAAAGTACCATTGAGTCAGAGAAGTACTCAAGGTAATTGGCTATGGTTGCTTTCCCAACTCCGATGCCAAGACTCTTTAGATTGCGGTATGCCCTCGATGCCGAGAGATGAGACGAAAACGCCAGCATTTTAAGGAGGAGCCTCAAGGCTTTTAGGTTTTCGACCTTCCATCTCTCAACTATATCACGGTAAATGGTCATGTCAATTATCTCCTTTAGAATTTCAGCCCGTAGATGGGGATTTAGGATGACCTCTGGGTATCCTCCCCAGTGCAGATACTCGCGGACAAGCTTGTTTATCTTGGCGTTTTCATAAGTCGAATAGAACTTCCCAGCTTTGATACCGTTGGCTTTGAGAATTTCTCTGAATGAAAAGGGGTAAACTTTTATCCTCAAACTCCTCCCCCTTAGGGACGTTGCAATTTCTTTTGACATGAGTTTTGAAGAGGAGCCTGAAACCACGACACGCTGGTTTCTATCAAGGAGGAACCTGACAAATCTTTCCCAGCCCTCCACATTCTGAACTTCATCAAGGAAAAAGTAGCACTGCTCCTTAGCATTTTCGGGGAACATTTCATAATACACATCAAGGAAGGTCAAGAGGTCGTTGACCTCTGCACCAACTAATCGAGGATCTTCAAAATTCACGTAAACGGTTTTCTCCTTTGGTAGCCCCTGGGAAAGTAGCTGGTTTATAATTTGGAACATGAAATACGTTTTACCAGCTCTCCTTGGACCGATTATAGAAACTGCTCTTGGCGTTTTTGGGAATTTGACAAGTATATCTCTCTCGATAACCTGTATATGAAAGTCAAGGTGATCTTTGACTATTCTTCCCCATATTTCCTTTTCTATCATGTTCTGTAGATAGTCCACTATATTTATAAATGTTTGGACAGTCTGCGGAACACCATAAATTAAAGCATTAGATCCTCCTTGCTTAAGTATCCCTCCAAGTAAAGTCCGCCCAAAAATGCTTGTCCAACGTTTATGCCGTTGTCCCCTCTGGGAACTTCCTGAGTGACATAAAACTTCAGCCCGTTTCTTTCAACGATTTTTCTTACGGTTTTGACTATCAGCTCGTTGTATGCAACACCACCGCTTATTCCAATGCTTTTCACTCCAAATTCCTTTGCTTTTTCAACTGCTATTTCTCCAAAAGCTCTTCCAAGGGCTAAGTGGACGGAGTAAGCAATGTCTGCGGGATTTGCGTTCACTTCAAGGGCTTGCCTGAACAGCTCTTCAACTTTAATCTTCTCTCCATCAATCGGAATACTAAATCCTAAATCGTTTTTACCTCTGAATGCAAAGCTCTCAAGCTTCATGGCTGGTTCTCCTTCGTATGTTCTCCTGTAGGCGACGTTCAGCATAACGGCAAAAGCATCAAGGACTCTTCCTGTTGAAGATGCATAGCTGACGTTTATCTCTCTCGCGAGCTGATTTAGGATTACATTGAACTCAACTTTGCCATATTTTAGGCCCTCAACGGCTTTTGGACAGCATCTTTGAATAATTTCCTTGACTTCTTCTATGTCGTATATTTTACTTAAAATGCCCATCAAAGCTCTAAGGGGATAGTAGCTTGCCAGATCTCCTCCAGGAAGTGGGTAGTAATCAATATGTGCTAATCTTTCCACATCTTCATAACTCATGTAGATGACTTCTCCTCCCCAAGTGTTGCCGTCAACCCCATATCCGACACCATCAACAGCTATTCCGATTATTTCATCTAGTTTGTTCTCTGCCATCACTGAAGCTATGTGCGCATAGTGGTGTTGTACTTGCAGAAACTCAACTCCTTCATTTTCAGCTATCTCCATGGCGAGTTTTGTTGTGTTGTAGAGGGGATGTAAGTCCGATATGACCAAGTCGAGGTTTTTAATCCTCAAAATTTTGCGGAAATGTGCTATGGCTTCGCGCATGAACTCAAGAACTTCTACTTTTGAAGTGTTGCCTATATACTGACCTGGGTAAATCCTTCCATTCTTGGCAAAGCCGAAGGCATTTAAGAGCTCTGCACCAACAGCTAGGCCAGTGAACTCAAATGGAATGTCTATCGGCAGAGGCACAAAACCTCTGCTCCTTCTAATGACTGCTCTTTTTCCATCTACAAACCTTATTACACTGTCATCACATCTGTTGAGGATTTTTCTATTATGGAGGAGGAAGTAATCGGCCAAATCTTTGAGCTCTTTGAAAGCTTTATCATTATCTTTGACCATCGGCAGGCCAGGATAGTTTGCGGAGGTCATGACATAAACGGGGCTCTTTGAGTAGTGGAAGAGTAAGTAATGAATGCCGGAATATGGAAGCATGACACCTATCGTGTGCAGACCCGGAGCTAAAGCCTCTGGAAGCGGGAAAGGTTCTTTCTTTCTCAGCACAACTATTGGTTTCCTGTAGCTCAAAAGCTCCTCTTTCTCAGCGTCACTAACTATAGCAAAGCTCTCAATGGTTTCTAAGTCTTTTGCCATTAAAGCAAAAGGCTGCTGGGGTCTTAGGATTCTCCTCCTCAGTTCTTCAACAACATCTTCATTCGTTGCGTCGCAAGCAATGTGTATTCCGCCAATCCCCTTGATTGCCACGATGTATCCTCTATCAATCAGCTCAGCCGTCTTTTTTATTGGATCTCCGATGATTTCCTCCCCATCTCTTGTGTAGAGCCTGTAAGATGGCCCACAAACAGGGCAGCAGACTGGTTCGGCATGATATCTTCTGTTTAGCGGGTCTTTATACTCGCTCTCACAGAATTCACACATCTCAAACTCTCTCATTGTCGTATTGGTGCGGTCATAGGGTAGGTCTTCAATTATGGTGAACCTTGGTCCGCAGTTTGTACACACAATGAATGGATACATATACCTCTTATTGGTTGGGTCAAAAAGCTCTCTAACACAGTCTTCACAAATTGAAACGTCAGGAGGAATTATTGAATCTCCACCAGAGCCACCTTCGGAGCTTTTTTCTATGTAAAAGCTGTCGAATCCTTGAGGGGGTATCTCTTTTTTCTTAATTTTTTCAACTTTAGCAAGTGGAGGGGCTTTGTACTTTAAATCATGGAGAAAAGCTTCAATATCACGTTTTTCTCCTTCAACAACGATTTCAACTCCAGCATCTCCAAGGTTTTTAACATAGCCCCTTAAATTGTGTTTATGGGCTATCCTATAAACGAAAGGTCGAAATCCAACCCCTTGAACTATGCCTTCAACGTGAATATGATACCCCTTCATCTTCTCCCCTATGTCTAACTTTGAAAAAACTAATTTATATCTTTCCAAAACCTAAAGTTGAAAACCAAAAAGGAGTTTTTAACCAAAGGGTTAAAATTAAAGGAGTAAATTTGAGGAGACATAATTTTGGACAGTTCCCTGTCTGGAAAGTCTCTGTTAAAATCTGCAAAAAGGGTTATAACCTTCAAAAACGAATATTAAACTATGAGTAGAATCCCCTTCTACCTTAAAGAGAGATTAGAAGAAGTTCAGAAGAGAGTCCTCTATGAAAGTTATGAGGCTCAAAAACTCCCAGTATGGGAGCGAATAACGTTAACTTGGATAGTATTGTTTTCCTTTTGGATTGTCATAACGGCAAATACCTCTTTAGATAATCTTGTCATAGGTGGTATCGCAACGCTAATTATTGCGTCATTTATGAGGGACATGCTTATGGAGGATGTTAGGCATAAAGGACACCTAATTGAGAAAATCATCTATTTTCTGTTGCTGTACGCTCCTCAATATCTTATAATAATGGCTTTTCGTCTTATTGAAAGCAACATAAAGGTTGCGAAAAATGTCATCTTCATGGACATCAAGCCAGGTATTGTGAAAATAAAGACAGATCTGCGCTCAGATACAGGAGTTGCTATATTAGCAAACTCAATAACTTTAACTCCCGGTACATTGACACTGGATGTCTCAAAGAAGCTTGGAGAAACATATTTGTATGTGCACTGGATTGATGTTGAAACCCTTAACAGGGAAAAAGCAGGAGAAAAAATTAAGGGGGACATTGAGGAATGGTTGAAGAAAATCTTCTGGTAACACCTTTTGGATGGGGAGTTTTGGTTCTGATGTTCACAAGTATCTTGCTAACCTACCGAGTGCTCTTCGGTCCCACTTTGCCCGATAGAATAGTTGGACTAAACACGATAACCACAAAGGTGGTTATAATGATAGCAATCCTTTCAGTAATTAGCAAGCAGTATTTTCTGATAGACTTAGCGGTTGTTCTTTTAATGGTCAATGCAGTTGGTGGGCTGATTTTGTCAAAATATTTGGAGAGGAGGGGAAGAGGTGATTGAATACCTTCTTTTAGCCTTTGGGGAAGTTATAATGATATTTGGAGCTCTGGGGATAATTCGCTTTCCTGACGTCTATACTCGACTGCATGCGGCTACGAAGTGTGATACTGGTGGTGCCATGACAATTCTCTTAGCTTTGGCGCTCTACACTGATGCCTCTGTTTTCATCAAACTTAAGCTACTTGTCTTGGCATTCCTCATAGCTTTGATAAACCCCATGATTTCTCATGCAATAGCTAAGGGGGCTTACAAATATGGGATAAAACCAAAAGTAGTGGTGGATATGTATGCTTGGGATAATCCATGAGTTTTTACTGTTTGTTATGATAGTCATAGCAATAGCTGTAATTGAAGAGAATGACCTAATTAGTGCAGTAGTTAAGTATGCCCTGCTCAGCTTAGTCTTTATCCTTGTCCTCTTTCAGCTTAAAGCTCCGGATGTTGCTTTATCTGCTATAGTCGTTGGAGCCATGGTTATTGGGATTTTTCTGTTCACGATAGAGGAGGTAGAAAAGTCGGAGGGGATAAAGAAGTGAAGAGAATTATTGGAGTCCTAATTGTCCTTTCATTGGCACTCATATTTTTGCAGCTGGATTATTCAAAGGTAGAAGGGGGAAGTTACGAATATTACATTTTGCACTGGCAAGAGGTGAACGTTCCAAATCTTGTGATGGCAATCTTAGCTGATTGGCGTGCTTATGACAGCATTGGAGAAGCAACTCTGCTTTTTACTGCCGTTAGTGGATTTTATTTGTTGTTGGGGGGTAAGAAAAAATGAAGATGAGCACAGTTGTGCGAACAACCACAAAGCTTGTCAGTCCTTTTCTTGTAACTTATGCAGCTTATCTGATGGTGTATGGGCATTTAAGCCCTGGAGGGGGATTTCAAGCAGGTGTTATACTGGCAGTTAGTGTCATACTCCTCATAACATCACATGGATACAAAAAGGTTAGGAAGAGATTCAAATTCAAAGAAGTTGGCATTATAGAGAGTTCTTCAGCAGTTTCTCTTGTGTGCATTGGTTTAGTGGGAGTGTTGTTTGGGGGATTTTTCTACAACTTTCTAAATGGAGGGAAATTTGGGTCACTTTTGAGTGGGGGAATAGTTCCACTCTTTAATATAGCAGTTGGGCTGAAAGTTGGGGCAGCTTTTACATTCCTATTTTACATCTTGCTGAGGTGGGTTGAAAGTGATTAATGCCGAAACAGCTGGAATAGTGATCATGCTAATTGGCTTATATGGGCTGATAACAAAGAGGAATTTAATCAAGCAAGTTCTGGCAATTAATGTAATCTCAACTGGATTGGTTCTATTTTTTGTAGGAACTGGGTATGTGGAAAATGCAGAAGTACCGATTCTGCCTCAACAAGCAGTTGTTGATCCCTTGCCTGCAACTTTGATGCTAACAACGCTTGTGGTTGATGTTGCGATTACATCTTTAGCCTTAGCGTTGATTTTGAGAATGAGGAGGGAGGAGAGGTGATTCCTATTTTAGTCGCTCTTCCCTTGCTTGTAGCATTTCTGGTTACCCTTTTTGAAACTTTGAAGGTTAAAGAAGGGAAAATTAAATCAGTCTTTTTGGCTGGAATTCTCTTGCCATGGGTGATTTTCATTCATACTGCCACAAAGTTACCTCTGAGTGAAATTGTTGGGAATCACGCAAAAGAAGCTGGAATACAGGTTTCTCTTGACATTTACAATTTCTACTTTATATTAGCTGAATTAATTCTGTTCTCCCTTGTGGCTGTTTATTCAATGAGTTACTTCAAACAGCGTGCAAAAAATGGGAAGATTTATGCACTTTTACTTTTAATGCATGCTGGGCTATTGGGAGCTTTCATCAGCAGAGATTTGTTCAACTACTATATTTATATGGAAGTTGCCTCAGTATCCTCTTTTGCTTTAGTAGCCCTATCAGATGAAAAAGGAGCGAAAAAAGCGGCATATAAATACTTAGCATTTTCCCTTGTAGCATCCTATCTTTTCATCTTTGCAATTGGCATAATTTATTTAAAAACTGGTTATCTGAATGTTGAGCTAATAAAGAGCAGTGTTACTGTCTCAAGAGAAATTAATGTTGCTTTGGCAGTTGCTTTCTCTGCTTTAATTTTGAAGGCTGGAATTTTCCCACTTCACTTTTGGCTCCCAGATGCCCACTCAAAGGCCCCAAATCCGATAAGTGCTTTGCTCTCTGGAATTGTTGTTAAAGCCCCAATCTATGGGATGCTGCTTTTATATCTTGCTCTGCCAATTAGAAAATCGCTCTTAAACTTACTTACACTTATAGCGTTCTCATCAATGCTGATTGGAGTTATTTTTGCCCTTCTCCAGAAGAATGCAAAGCGCCTATTGGCATATCATACAGTTTCCCAGATGGGTTATGTGCTTTTGGGTATAGCCACATCAAATCCTCTTGGAGCAATTTATTATGCCTTTGCCCACACTCTATTTAAAGGTGGACTTTTTTTAAGTATTGGAACATTGATAAACGCTCAAAAAACAAAAGATTTGGAAAGTCTCACATACAGACACGATAAAATTTTGATGATAAGCATAATAATGCTCAGCTTGGCAATTGGAGGGATATCCCCCTTTGTGGGGGCTTTTGGAAAAAAGCTTCTCTTATCCAATCTCAGTGGAATTCAGTTGTATCTGTTCTACATAGCTGGAGTTGGAACGCTCGTATCGTTTACCAAGTTGAACTACTATCTGATGAAGCAAGGAAAAGCAGTTAAAAGCGATTTAACACAGAAAGTGCTTTCATTAATCATCGCAGTATTAACTTTAGCTTTTGGAGTGTATTTTGGTCTGGTAATCTCATATAGGGATTTATTGGTTATTTTAGTTGCAATATTGACTTTTTGGCTATTGCAGAGAGTTGGATTTTTCAATATAACTCTAAAAAAGTATTTTGGAGAAAGCATGGAAGAAATTGGAAGGGAGGTAAATGCATACATGGTTCTCTATTCATTGTTTTTGCTGGTTTTGTTACTCCAGAGCTTTTAATGTTATCTCTTTCACTTCTTCAACATTTTCCAACTCGGCTTTGAGTTCTTCAAGGCCGATTTTCATCTCACTAACATCAATGACAGCTATAATGGCAGCAAGCCCTATTCCCTCAAGTTCTTCCGCTTCACTAAAAAGAATATTTGCTCGGTTTCGTCCAAGAACTCCACTTATCTTTGCGAGAACACCTGGTTTATCTTCAACTACAAGCTCAATCTCAACAAGTTTTTTCCCGGGAAGGGCGACTCGTTCCAAATGCAGTTCCTTTAAATCGGTGTCAATTTCAACTAAAAAGTATGCATCCTTCAATAATCCAACCTCATATGCGAACTCTAATGGAATCGTTACCTTGCCATCTTCTTTTATCTTTATAATCTCATAGTGCCTCATAGTGCATCGGAGCATATTAGGATGCCATGATAATAAACTTTGCGAATTAATGTTCGAAATTTTGACATTAATCTAAAAATTGATCTCATAGTGTAGGGAATTTTCCGAAAATTTTTTAATAATGTTTTTTCATAACTAAATGGGGATCTATGTGGATGTTATAGGGTATGTCTTTATAATCATCGCAGTGGCAAGAATTCTGGCTGAAATTTTTGAGAGATTAGGATATCCCGGGTTTCTTGGGGAAATAAGTGCTGGACTTCTGCTTGGGGTACTCTTAATGAATCTTCCAAGAGAAGGGATGGTTCTTTTGGCAGAGTTGGGTGTGTTTTTTCTTATGCTCTATGCTGGTCTTGAGCTAACCCCTGAAGAAATCCACCTTGGAGGGAAGAAAAGCCTGCCGATATATATTGTAACATATGTAACCATGTTGTTTTTAACCTTGCCATTCACAAATTACAGCTTTTCAACAGACAATTTGATAGTGGCATCAATACTTGCTGTTGCATCTGCACCAATTGTCATCAGATTCACAAGGTTTTTTGGTCAAGAATTTCTCCATGTGGCTCTTTCATATGCAGTTATTAGCGAAGTTGGGAGTTTGGTAATTCTATATCTGCTTATAAATTTTGAGTTACACCACTTAAGTTATACAGAGCTTCTCTTTGAGCTTATCAAGGATATAGTGTTTTTAGGAACTGTGCTTGGATTGAATTACTTCATTGGGATTCAGCACAAAGTTTGGATTATAAGAGCATTAAGGAGATTAAAGAGCGATGAAGCAGTATTTGGACTGGTGATGATCCTTGCAACTTCTTTGGCTTTAATAAGTGAGGAGATTGGTCTCCATTTCAGCATTGGGGCGTTCTTAGTAGGCTTAATCCTTCACAGCGACTTAGTCGGAACGAAGCAGTATGAGAGACTTCACACGATAATATCAGGTGTCACATACGGAATATTTGCCCCGATTTTCTTTGCCTGGAGGGGGATAAATTTTGAGACCGAGTTTTCTCTTGAGGTTGTATACTTCTTTGTGGTGATTTACTTAGTTAGAGTTCTCCTTACAACAATTCTCCTTTGGGAGCATGACCTCAAGACATCATTGGCCAGAGGAGCCGGAGTTGCAAGCTTTGGAGTTTTAGGTCTCTTGGTTGGTGAAATAGGATATACATATGGAGTTTTAAGCCAGCACATGTATGCACTTGCATCTCTTGCAAGTATCATGGGAATTTTTGTTTCAGCGACGATTGGCAGGGTTATATCTCATATTAACAGTAAAGAAACATGAAGCAAAAACTGTTTTTAGCTGTTTGTTTTTCTTTTAATTGGTTTATTCTTGGTTATTTTGAAAGTGATTAAATATTTATTGGCTATTTTAAATTTTGACTGAAAGCGAAAGACTTATAAGTAAACTGCCAAGTATGGATTAATTGAACCTAAAATTTCGCAATAATTTTTATTAAAATTGGGATTAAGTGGTTAAAAATAGCCAAAATGGGAGGTAAAGAGAGATGAGCTGGACAACGCCGAAAAAAGCAATTATGCTTGCCGCGAGCGCTGAGGGTGGGACTAAGTTAAATGCATTTGACAATGCTCTACTTAAGATGGGGATAGGAAATGTTAATCTCGTTAAACTCAGCAGTGTTATTCCATCTCATATAGAGTGGATTGAGAAAGTTCCGGAGGTTCCAATTGGAATGCTACTTCCTACAGTTTATGCTCATATTGAAAGTGATGAACCAGGGACAACAATAAGTGCAGCTTTAGGAGTTGGAATAAGTGAGGGAAACCAGGGAGGACTAATATATGAATACAGCGGATACTGTACAAAAGACGAAGCAACAGAGATGGTAAGAAGAATGGTCGAAGAAGGCTTTAGAGTTAGAGGATGGAAGCTTAAAGAATTCAAAGTCGCTGCCGCTGAGATAACGGTAAGGAATAAACCTGCTGCTGTTGTTGCTGCTGTGGTAATGTTCCCATATTGAATCCCAAGGGAGGTGATGTAGATGGAGGGAGGTGAGGGCGATGACCAAGGGCACTGTGGACAATCCTATTGGAATGCACGTTGTCTTAGATTTATACGAATGCGATCCCCACATTCTGGACGATATAGAAAAGATAGAGGAAATTTTAACTAAAGCGGCTGAAATAGCAAATTCCACAATTATTGACAAGAGGTTTCACAAATTCTCCCCTCAAGGTGTTTCTGGTGTTGTTGTCGTTTCTGAAAGCCACATCGCAATTCATACGTGGCCAGAACACGGGTATGCAGCAGTTGATGTCTATACATGTGGCGACCACACAATGCCACTGAAAGCCGGTGAATATATAATCAAAGAGCTTAAATGCAGAAGACCAACAATCGTTAAGCTTGACAGGGGATTGCTTTTTGAGGATTAAATCTTTTTACTTTCGTTATTTTCAGCTTTTTGTCTTTTTCTGAAAGCTGATTTATAGCCTTAGTTTTCATTAAGTTTAAAACTAAAATATGGAGATATGTTACTTTTTCTCTTGAAAGTCTCGGGGCGGGGATGCAGTAATTGAGAATCCGGCTCTTTATAAATCGAAACCCTTTTAAACTCTTGCAACGTAATAGGGCCTCGGAGAGGCCACCAAAGAACAACCCGATGAGATGAGAGGTTTATCGTGTCCCTCCCGTTGGGAGGGATGACGCCGTAAGGCGTCCTTTCAAAACCGCTTTCAAGCGGTTGAAAACTCCAATGGGTGGCCTTTAAACCATAACCCCAATCCGCTCTGCGGTAGGGGTAACGGGCCCAAGACCGGGCCTATGGGCTGAGCCGAAACCGGCAACGGGAGTAGGTTATGAGCCCGCAAACCTCCCCGTCAATGGCGAGGGGTTAACTCGTTAGAACCCTCGCAAAGGGGAGGAGGTCAGCAGGGTGAAGATGGATGCATTTCATAGAGTGGTATCCAAGAGGTTACGGGGTTGCATTCAAAATTAAGGAAAAGCTGTTTGAGACCCAAAGCATGTACCAGAGAATTGAAATTTATGAGACTGAAGGATTTGGAAAGCTTTTGGTTTTAGAGGGAACTGTTCAGTTAGTAGAGCAGGGAGAGGAAAGCTACCACGAACCCTTAGTTCATCCCGCTTTGTTAGCTCATCCCAATCCAAGAAAAGTCCTCGTCATTGGTGGCGGTGATGGAGGCACACTTAGAGAAGTTTTAAAACACAAAACTGTTGAAAAAGCTGTTATGGTCGAGATTGATGAAATGGTTGTTGAGATTTCAAAGATTTATCTTGGCATTGATAGGGGAGCGTTTGATGACCCGAGAGCGGAAGTTGTCATTGGTGATGGGGTTGAATTCGTGAAAAATACTAACGAGAAGTTTGACATAGTAATTGTTGACTCAACAGATCCAGTTGGACCAGCAAGGCAGTTATTCAGCGAAGAATTCTATAGGGCTGCGTACAATGCATTGAATGATGATGGGATTCTCATAACACAAGCTGGCAGTGTTTACCTCTTTACAAATGAGCTGTTAGATGCTCATAAAGCCATGAAAAAGGCGTTTGACAAGGTTTACTACTTCAGCTTTCCAGTGATTGGCTATGCTTCACCATGGAGCTTCTTAGTTGGAGTTAAGGGTAATGTTGACTTTGAGAGGATAGATTTGGAAAGGGCAAGGCAGCTTGAACTTATTTATTATGATCCCGAAAAGCATGAAACTCTGTTCCAAATGCCAAAATACGTTAGAGATTTACTGGAGGGAAAGCTTAATCTTTAAAGTATCCTATTTGCTTCCTTTTCGAAGATTTTTATGAGTTCTTCCATCTTAGAGAGAAGAGAATTCAATGCTTCCTTTGGAGCCTTAGCCTTGTAGATATAGCCAAGCCATCCCCTATTTATTAGCTCCCTTTCAACTAATCCCAGCTCAAGGAGGTGTTTAAGCTTCTCCCTAACTATTCTTTCAGACAAATTAAGCTTTTTTGCTATCTGTCTTGGTGTCAACTGCTCCTGTAGAAGAAGGGAATATATCTCGATTTCCGAACTGGTAAGCTTAAATTTTCCAAGGGTATTTGTGAAGGCTTTTAACAGTTCCTCCATTCTAATCACTATGAAAATTTTTCTTCATACCTATTCACAATTTAGTGAAAACACTTATAAACCTTTCCGAGAGATGTTCAACGGTGGTGCTATGTTACGAGCTGTGATAAAAAACACGAGAATAATCGATGGTAAATCGTTCATAGGTATGGGATTGCTCGGTCTGATAATGAATCTTAAGTATAATCCTGATTTTAAAGGTGCCTTCATGGTCTTGATGTCTCTGATATTGTACGTCGCATATGCCTTTGCTGTGAATAACTGCTTTGATATAGACACTGATTTAATGAACCCTAAAAAGAGAAATAAAAACCCAATAGCCAGTGGAGAGCTCAGTTTCAGAATGGGGATTCTATCGTCAATCACAATTGCGATTTTAGGGGTGTTATTTGCGTCTTTTCTTGGATACAAAGAGCTCTTAACCTATATTTTGATGATACTGCTGGCTACCTTTTACTCAGCACCTCCGAGACTTAAGGCTCAGCCCATCTTAGATGTCCTATCCCACGGAATATTCTTTGGAGCAATGCCATTCTTTTATGGAGCATTTTTTGATGGAGTTTTAACAAAATATGAAATTGCGATAGGTTTAGCACTCTTATTTTATTCATTTGCAATGGAACTGAGAAATCATCTTGAGGATTATGAAAGTGACTTAAAAGCAAATTTAAGAACCACACCAATTGTTATCGGTAAAAACCTATCAGAAAAACTCATTGTAATGTTTTCGGGTCTCTCAATAGCCCTGCTCTTAGCAACTTTAAATATCTCATTTGGGGCTTTAGGAATTATGGTTGTTGGAATCAAAGTTAATTACAGAACTCTTGATGGAATTGTTGTTTTCCTTTTGGCTCTGCATGCTTTGAGGACATTAGTGGGGGCATAGCATGAACGGAAAGAAGTTGTTTGCCTTAATTGCTCTCTTAATTTCACTTACATATCTCTATAAAAACATTGATGTTAATGAGCTTGAATTAGCTCTAAAAAGTGCCTCCCCTGAGTATCTTCTTGTAGCTTTTATGCTCTCGGTTTTTACAGTGCTTTTGTCATCTCTTAGATGGTATTTGTTTTTAAGAGAAGTTCAAGAAACAAGTTTTAAGAAAACTCTTAAAGCTTTCTTAAGTGGCTATTATCTAATGACTATCCTTCCCCCAAGTGTAGGCCATATAGCAAAAGTTAAGCTCGTTGGGGGAGATTACTTCAAAGCTTTATCATCGCTTGTAATTGGATTAAGCACGGAATTTTTAGTAGTCCTGTCATTTGCACTTATCTTCGTTGGCTTTACAAAGCTTGGAATTTTTGGATTAGTTCTTATTTTGATTGCTCTTATTTATGAAAAGGGCATATACAAAGCTCTTGATTCCCTGCTGAAGTTTTGGGAAAGTGTTGGACTTAAAGGATTAATCTCAACTCTTAGGAGCTATTTAGAGCGAACCTATAAAGGATGGAGTGAGGCAAAAGAAAACAAGACGGTTTTTCTTCTGTCTTTCTTACTTTCTGTGGCTATAATTTTCCTCCAAGTTTTTGGAATCATCACAGTTGGAAAAGCATTCAGCTTAGAAATCTCAATGAAACAGGCTTTGTATGGATTTTTGATGAGCGTACTCTTTGCCTCCGTTAGTGGAATTCCTGCAGGATTTGGGGCAAATGAATTTGGAATCGTTCTTGGAATTGGCGCCTCAACAAAAGCCACAATAACAGCGTTTATTTATAAATTCCTCTTTCAGTACATATATTCAATAGTGGGTGCGGTTATTTTTTATGAGAGTCTGAGCCAGGGTGGTAAACATGAGAATAGCCCTCGTTAGTGATTGGTACTATCCAAAAATTGGCGGTGTTGCAAGTCATATGCACCACTTAGCCTTAAAACTCAGAGAAATGGGACATGAAGTTGCTATTGTTACAAATAACAGAAAAACTGGAAAGGAGGAAGAATTAGAAAAGAATGGAATTGAACTCATAAGAATCCCTGGCGTGGTAAGTCCAATTCTTGAAGTGAATATCTCATACAGCCTAAAATCTACAAGAGAACTTAATGAGTTTTTAAGCGATTTTGATGTCGTTCACTCCCATCATGCATTCACCCCCTTGGCTTTAAAGGCAGCAAAAGCTGGAAGAGAGATGGGAAGAGCAACAGTACTAACAACTCACAGCATTTCTTTTGCTCATGAATCAAAGCTCTGGGAAGCCTTGGGTTTAACATTCTCGATGTTCAGCAATTACCTACGGTACCCACATAAGATAATTGCAGTTAGCAAGGCTGCCAAAGCTTTTATAGGACATTTTACGGATACTCCAATAGAAATCATCCCAAACGGCGTTGATGACAAACTTTTCACGCCAAATTGGGATAAAGAAGAAATTAAAGCTGAGTTTGGGATTGAAGATAGGGTTGTGCTGTATGTAAGCAGGATGAGCTATCGAAAAGGGCCTCATGTTCTTCTCAATGCCTTCTCAGAAATTGAAGATGCAACTTTGGTTATGGTGGGCTCTGGGGAAATGCTTCCATTCTTAAGAGCACAAGCAAAGTTCCTGAGAATTGGAGATAGGGTTAAGTTTTTGGGATATGTGGATGGTAAGATGTTACCAAAGATTTTTGGAATGGCAGATATATTTGTTCTTCCTTCAATAACAGCTGAGGCATTTGGGATCGTGATCTTAGAGGCGATGGCATCTGGTTTACCAGTCATTGCAACAGATGTGGGAGGAATTCCTGAGATTATAAAGGAAAGCGAAAGTGGACTTTTAGTTCCTCCAGGTAATGAACTTGAGCTAAGAAAAGCAATTCAAAAGCTCCTCCTTGATGATAATCTTAGAGAGTGGTTCGGAAGCAATGGGAGGAAGGCTGTAGAAGAGAGATATTCCTGGGATAAAGTTGCAGAACGGATTGAAAAAACTTATGAAGAAATTCTGTCAAAAATCTAAAGGGGAGTAAAATGCGCATGGAAAACTTAACATGGGATGAGTTTGATGAAATTAGAGGGAGAATTGATACTATAATTCTGCCAATTGGAAGTGTTGAGGCTCATGGAAAGCATTTGCCTCTTGGCACTGATGTATTCGCTCCAGTTGAGATAGCGAAAAGGGTTGAGGCTAAGCTGAAAGAAAAGGGAAAAGAAATTCTAATTGCTCCTCCAATCTGGTATGGGCACAGTTTCGTTCTCAATATCTTTCCGGGAACTATAAATGTGAAAGCTGATACCTTAAGGAGATATGTTCGTGATGTTATGGAAGAATTTGCAGAAGAGGGTTTCAAGAGGATTATTTTGATAAATGGGCATGGTGGGAATTATTATCCGCTTGTTGAAGCTGCTGAAGATGTTGCTGGGAAATACGATGTTGAAGTGTGGCTTATAAATTGGTGGATTGACTTTAGGGAAGACATTCTAAGCATATGCTCTTCTCAAGGTCACGCCGGAGAAGACGAAACCTCTGTTATTTTGGCAATAAAGCCTGAATTAGTCAAAATGGAAAAGGCTGAAGGTGAAAAGAGAACTTCAAAAGTTAGAATAATCAGGAAAGATATAGCTCTTGAGCTCTTTCCAAACGGAGTAAATGACAACCCAAAGGGAGCAACAAAAGAAAAAGGCGAGGCAATTTTAGATATTGTTAGTGAAAAGATTGCCCGTTTTATCTTAGGAGATTGAGATGAGATATATGGAGAAGGTATTTGAAGAAATAGAAAAGAGGATAAAGAGACTGGAAGCGGAGATTGAACTGGCTGAGCAAAGATTAAAATTACTTGAAGAGACCGGAGCAGTCCATAAATATAAGGTCTGGGAAAAAAGAAAAAGTTATTCGGAGTATTATTTAATATTCATCGCAATATGGATGGTTACAGGTTTAATGCTTTTATTCTACATCAAAAGTCGGTATGCTCAGAGAGTTCCCATTTCCTTCACTCCATATGTACTTCTCACACTGGTTTTGGTTTTCTTCCCTTTGGGATATATAGTTTGGAAATTTATGAGCAAAGAAGAGGTTGAAAGTCCAGTGGAGTATCTTAACAGAAGAAAGAAAAGTGCACGTACTGTTCTAAATGAATTCTATCTTCCACTAAAAGAAGCACTGGAAAAGAGGGACGAAGAAAAGCTTCGTTTTCTTGCTGATGATTTACTCACAAATCTAAGCTTAGCAAAAGCAGTAAAGGATGTTAATGAAGGAGATCCAAAAGTAATGGCATATGCCCTTTATCTATATTTGAACAGAGATAAAGACGTCAAAGACGAAATTGAGGAAACAGTAAAACTCTTAAGAAACAAACCTTTAAAAGCTCTTTTGACATCCCTTCTTGAAAATGATTGAGAAACTTTATAACATGATTTTCTGGAGTACCTTTGGGGATACAAATGAGATTCGAAGTTTTGAGTAAAGAGGATATGATTGAGCTCTCAAAAGAGCTTAGTAAGGCTGGAATTATGAATAAAACAAAAGAGGAACTTAGCTGGGAGGTTCAGCACTTCATCATGATTAAAGGGAAATATTCTAAGTTAGTTGCAAAAGGTGAGGAATTTGATGTGATTGATGAAAAGCTTGGCGAGATTCAGCAGACTTTCGAGAGGCTTATGGAAAACTGGCAAGTTGGGGAAGAAAAGGAAATTGGTGAACTGTTTGATGAGGTTGATATAAACCGACTTGTAGTGCTGTCAGCACTGGTTGAAGGAGGGTATGTTGTCGGGGAAGAGAAGCTGAAGCTCGTGGAAAAACCTAAGCTTGATGATTTAGTTATTGAATTGAGATTTCCAATAGATGAAGTTGAGGAGTTTTTGGATGAACTTGAAGAAAAGATGGATGCAAAGCTCATAACGGAATTTACTTTCATGAAAAAGTACTATGTTGAAGTTCTCGAAGTTGAGAAAGATTTAGTTCAAGAAGCTCTTGAGATAGCAGAAGAATATGCAACTGAGGAATCTTTAGTGGATGCAATGTTTGTGGGAGTAGCAAAATCCGTCTTAGCGGAGATCATCCTCGAATTAGTCAAGCAGAAAAATAGAAAAAATGAGCTTATTGAAGCTTTGCTTGAAAGGGAGCCTATTCCAATAGAAGGAAAAAGGGAGAGGGTAAATATATATTTTGACGAAGAAGCTTTGGAGGATATCCTCAAAGAGTTGCAAAGCTTAGGATACATTAAGGTAAAGGGTAACCGAATTTGGTGGTGACTTTGCTTAGAGTGGTGGGAGATGATTTTGTAAAGCGTTACAGACTACAGCAGTCTCTTGAAGCTCTTGAGAGAGTTAGAGGGAGAATTAGTGAGCAAAGCTATGAAAGATTGAAAGCATTGGTTGAATATCGACTTTTTGGCAAAGAATTTGATAAAACTCCCATTGATGAAAAAATAGTTGTTGCATTCTCTGCAGGAAGTGATAGCACGGCAACAGTAAAAATTCTCAGATGGGCTGGTTTTGAAGTCGTCCCAGTTATGGTAAAACTACCTCAAATAAGAGAACCCGTTCTCTTGAATGCTCAATCATATGGTGCCGTTTTTGTTGAGATCCCAGATTATATGGAAACAATAAGCAAGCAAATCGAAAAAGGTGCCCCGATTTGTGGCAGGTGTCACTCAATGATAATGAGAGCTGTTGAAGAGTATGCAATCAGGGAGGGAATTAAAATAGTTGCCTCAGGAGATCTTCTGAGTGTGGGCAGCATTTCAATATATCCAAAGGGCAAGGTAATCAGGCTAAATCTTCCTGCCTTTCTTGCCATGGATAAAAGAGAAGCTATAAGTGTCTTGGGGAAAAAATACGCCCTTGAATTTGGATGCTCTCTCTGGGAATCAGCTGTCCGCAAGTACAATGTGCTAAAAAAGTTCGCAATTCAAAGAATCCTGAGAGAACTTAGGGCTGGGGCAATAGATGAGGATATTGCAAAGAGGCTTATACTTGATGTGCTCATGAAATGAACATAGTATCTTAACGGTAATCAAAAATGACCCAAAAGGTTTAAATCTGTTATCCAAGAGGGAAGTTTAGGTGAAGCATAATGGATGAAGGAAATAGTGCACTAAGTAAGGAGTTAATTCTGGAGAAGCTTAAAGAAGTGGTTGACCCTGAAATAGGCATTGATGTTGTTAATTTGGGACTGATTTATGAAATTGATACAAGACCAGACAACACAGTTTACGTAAAGATGACCATGACAACCCCTGGCTGCCCATTAACTATGTGGCTTTTAAAGGCAGTTGAGGAAAAGATACTTGAAATCCCCGGAGTCAAAGATGTTGAAATTGAGCTCACCTTTGATCCTCCATGGTCACCGGACAGGATAAGCGAAGAGTACAAAAAGAAGCTCGGGCTTATTTGACTTTTGTCAAATTTTTTGCTTTTTATTTGACATTATTAACATTCAAACTAAGATAAAAATAAAGGTTTTATTTGTCATTTATTTCACTTTTCTTATTGCTTTTGTCAAAATATTGCTACTTTTAGAAAAGTTAACGAAAGGTTTATAACAAAAGGTTTATTAAAAAATCCTGGTGATTGCAATGACCAGATGGAAAGTCTGGATTGATAGAGAACTTTGTGTTGGGGACGCAGTTTGTGTCAGCTTTTGCCCTGAGGTTTTTCAGCTTGATGAAGACGGAAAAGCTATTGTCTTAGAGGAAATAATAGATGAAAACCTCTATGATTGCGTAAAAGAAGCAGTTGACGCTTGTACTGCTGCCTGCATATATATGGAGCAAATAGACTGAATTTTTCTTTTTACTATATTTCAGTTCAACACTGATGAAATCCCCTTACATAAGCAATGTTAACGTCTTAGATTCTACATTGTAAACAAAAGGTTTATAACAAAAGGTTTGTAATATTCTTTGGTGATGCCAATGGCCAAGTGGAAGGTCTGGGTTGATAAGGATGTATGTATTGGGCTGTTTTCTTGATTAGAACAATCGAAACATTTGTTGGTTTTTGTTTTCCGTAATTTTTATATCGCCTTGTGGGGTAGTTTTTAGTGATGTGGTAGTCTCCGGTATGTGGGGTTTTGTAAGCCCGAATGGAGACTTAACGGAAGATGTGGGGAGTTACCGTTCCCCCCGAAAGCCACCCAATGAAACCACGAGGGTGGAAGGTTATCCGCTACCGAAAGTTTCACTTGCTTCAAAGGTAGCGGATAACCAGAACGGATGCCATCTGTGCAAGCCTCTGTCCAGATGTCTTCGAAATGGATGATGAAGGAAAGAGCTTTGCAAAGGTTGAAATCGTAGGAGAGGATCTCATAGACTGTGTCAACGAGGCAGCTGAGGCTTGTCCAGTCAGCTGTATCCATGTTGAGCAGATTGAGTGAACTTCTGGCTTGTATTTTAAGTTTTTTAGTTCAATACTTTTTTAGTTTTCAATATTGGATTCGTGTCTTATGCAACTTTTCTCAAACCACTAAATCGCTAAACGTGAAAGAGTATTTGACAGTTGCCTTGCGGCAATACTAAATAAAATTTCTTAAAGTCCCAACTACCAGAGAGACTTGCCAATAAGTAGTTATACACCTTTGGTTGAAAAAACTCTTTTAAGTTCATATTTTCCTTTTTCTCTTGGAAACTGTTTTGGAGGTGCCAAAAATGAAGGTTAAGGTTGATAGAGACACATGCATTGGATGTGGAGTTTGTGCAAGCATCTGTCCAGATGTTTTTGAAATAGATGAGGAAGGAAAGGCCAAGGTTCTTGTAGAAGAGACAGACCTTGAATGTGTAAAGGAGGCAGCCGAGAGCTGTCCAACAGGGTCAATTACAATCGAAGAATGATTTCCTTTTCATTTTCTTCTATTTTAAAAGAAAACAAGAAAAAGTAGAAGCTTTATTCTAAGCTGAGGTTGAACTTTTTGGCCTGTTCAAGTACATATTCTCTGATCTTCCTGGCTTTTGGAAGTTCAGCAACTATTTCACCGTTTTCAATGAGAGGCTTTAAAAGTGGTTCCACTTTTGCTCTACATATTGGACAGCGTTCGAGCTTCTTTTTGACCGGGACTCTGTGGTAATGTCCGTTCTCACAGCGGTAAACCTGCTTCCTTCCGCTTAACTTGCCCCTCTTTGTTATTGGCTTTCCTTCTATCTCCACTATGTCAAGTGAGAAATCAACGGGCTTTGCTGACGCTATTGAAGCACCAACTCCAAAGGCATCAGCAACATCCACAAGCTCTTTTATGCTTTCTTCATCAAGTCCGCCGCTGAGGAAAATCTTAACATGGTTATGCCCTCTCAAGTCAAGCTCCCAGCGAACCTCTTCGACTATTCTTCTAAAGTTTCCTCTTCTTGAGCTTGGAGTATCAAGCCTAACCGCAAAAAGTCTTTCCCCTAAGGCTTCAGCCGCCATCAATGCCTCAAACTTCTCATCACAGAAGGTATCAACCAACGCAGTCCTTGGAACTTCTGGTTCAACAACCTCGTCAAAGTACTTCCACGCCTTCACCTGGTCTCCAACTGTAAGAATCAGGGCATGTGGCATTGTTCCAACGGGTTTTTCGCCAATCATCTCAGCTCCCAAAACTCCGCTTACTCCATCACAGCCCCCTATAAAAGCTGCCCTATCTATCATTGGGGCTATGGCTGGATGCATGTGCCTTATTCCGAATGAGTAGACAGGTTTAAACTTTGCGGCTATTTTTACCCTTAGGGCTGCTGTTGCAATTCCGCTTGCTTGACTAAGCATTCCCAATAGAGCAGTCTCATAAATACCAAACTCCTTATAATAACCTTCAATTTGCATAACTGGCTCATATGGGTGGAATATTGTTCCCTCAGGCATGGAATAAACGTTCACTGGCAATCCTTCCAAAAGTTTGGCAACCTCTTCAACTCCAGCCAAAACTCCCCATTTCCATCCCTTTGGAAGGGAAGTTGTTGAAACATCTGCAAGAACCTTCTTATGTATGCCTTTTGCCTCGAGTATCTTCTTTGTTCGAATGAAGTAAACATCGGTAGTTTTTCCAGCTTTTATGTCATCTTCATGGGCAATGTAAAAGCTCTTCATTTTTTCACCTCCGATGCTTTAACTTTTACATTAGGCAAATTTAGAGTTTTTGGTTTTAAATATGGCAAAGATAGTTATACCCTCACGATCTAATTTAATATCAGGGAGAGGAAGATGAAGGTTTGCATTGTTTATGACACAAGGAGAGGCTCAACTGAAATGATAGCAAATTGGATGAAAGAGGCAATAGGGGACAAAGCCGAAGCGGTAGTGATGCATGTTAACGAAGTCAATAACCTAAAAGACTGTGACTTAATTGTAATTGGGAGTCCAATATATTATGAACGCCCGTTAAAGAGTGTTCTTAAGTTTTTGGAACAGCATCAGGATGAACTTAGAAACAAGAAGGTTGCTGTTTTTGTGGTCTGCATAGCAGAGATTTTTGGACATGCCGGTAAAACTTATGCCGAAAAGCGTTATGTTGGGGCTTTGGTTAAAAGAGTTCCAGGAAATATCATTGGGACAGCCATCGTCAAAGGATGGATTAGAAAGCCTGATTTCTCCCAAAAGGCTGTTGTTCAAAAGTGGATTAGAGAACTTCTCAAAGTCAAATCTTGAAAGGCAACTCTGCATCTTCTCCCTTCTCGATTTTATGCAGCTCCTTTCTATATGCCTCTAAGGGCTTATCTTCCCTTTTGAGGAATCGTGCAAAAGTTAAAGGTTTCTTCTTAAGCTGGGCAAAGAATTCTGGGTAGCGTTTATCTCTAATCAAGTGATGGTCGAGGATTATCCGAGCGTTGGTTTCCTTTATAATTTCATTTAGGTTCTTTAAGCCTGTATTCCAAGCGTCTTTAACTCTATAACCTTCCAAATACGTCGGGGGACCTCCCGTGATGAGGATGTCTGGCACCTGTTTTATTATCCACTCTACGGATCTTCTATTTAAAAGCTGAATGTCGCTTGCGTGAACCAATCTCTTCGTTCCGTCATCAATCATGACCATGATAACAAAGCCGAGTTTAGTCCCTTCACTCCCATGGGGAACTGCGGGGGAAAATTCCATTATGAAGTCTCCAAAGTCAAAGAACTTCCCATCTGCATATTCAATCTTTTTAGCAATCTTTTCAGCCTCTTTAAGAAAATTCCAAGCTCTTTTCCGCTGGCTGAAATTTATATTTTCCTTTGGATGCTTAATGAGCAAAATCCTACCCTCATAAATCTCCCTTGCCTTCTCTGGGGATGAGCTCTCATAAATTCCTTCAAAGAAGGGTGTGTGATGGTCATAATGGTAATGGGAAATTGTAACTATATCCGCTTTTTTGGCATAGGATTGGATTTTTTCCCTTGCTTTCATCAAAGCTTTAAGCTCAGCTTTTGCTGGAGGTAAAGAGTAGCGTTTGGGCCCTAAAGCCACTCCGGGATCAATCAAAATTCCAGTTTTGTCAATTTTGACATAAGTTGCTAAACTCCTTACTCCCAAGCTCTCAGATGCTAAGGGGATGATTTTCATAAGACCACCAAGAAAAGAAGTGCAGAGGAAAATAAAAAGGCAACGGTAGTTTTAAGAAACCCCCAAACTCTGAAGTTCTTGGGATATGGATGCATTCTCTCGGCATCTGGTTGATTTGGAAGGGAATAATTTTCAGATGAGGCAAGGAAAATTGAGCTCCTCCTGCGAGAAGCTAACCTCAGGCTCGGTTCCTATGCCTTCACCATCGAGCTCATAAAGCTCTCTAAACCCCAAACAAATCTTTAATTTCAAAGACAATGATGCCCTGTTTCTCAAGCTCCGCCTTCCCTTCAACTTCCCTTGCGACGATGCCGAACTTCTTCTCAGTGGCGCTGATTTTGACTCCCTTCGCCTTCTTTTTCAGCTTTTCAATAACTTCAATCGCCTTGGAACGCTTCAGCATGCTCCATTTAACCTCAAAGAAGTATGCTGTTTCTCCCTTCATTCCAACAAAGTCTATCTCTTCACCCTTCCTCCACCATCTCCCTCCTCTCTCAAAGGCAAACCTCCTCCAGAGGAAATCAACAACTGCTTTCTCAAAAATTCCGCCCATGTAGTGGTCAAAATTATTCCTGATAGTTCTCAAGGCATCCCCGTAGAGCTCCCTCTCAATTAGCTCTCTGTTTGGATAAACGAAGCGGAACCAGAAGCGGAAGTAGTTGTCAGTTATCTCGTACCTCATGTTCCTCCTTTTCTCGGGCTCGAAGACTGGATGAACCTTTCTGACAACCCTTATCCTTGAGAGGTTGTCAAGGTAGCGGGAAACAGTCCCTCTGTCGAAGCCCGTGAAGCTAACTATCTCACCAAAGCTCGTCTTTCCGAAGGCTATTGCCTTGAGTATCGCGAAGTAGCGTGCCGGCTCCCTGAACTCCTGCCTCAAAAGGAACTCAGCTTCAGCGTATAGTGGGCTCTCCTTTCTCAGGAAAAGTCTTTCCACATTTTCCCAGAAGGTGAGCTTTTCATTAAACTGGTTTAAATAAAGGGGTATGCCATCTGCAACGCCATAGACTCTCAGCAAGTCTTCTGGAGAGTAGCTCGGGAGGAATTCCTTTAAATGCCAGTATTTCAGCGGTTTCACCTCAAGCTGCATTGTCCTCCTCCCGTAGAGCGGACTCCTGTAGCCGAGCAATCTTTCCATCATTCCTATCGAAGAGCCAACAAGAATCAGCTTCACCTTGGAGTTCTGAAGGTGCAAATCCCAAGCCTTCTGGAGTAGCGAGGGAAAGGCGGGATTGGACTCAACTATGTATGGGAGCTCATCAATGACAACAACAACCTTTTCGTTCCTTTTGGAGATGTATTCGAAGAGTTCGAGCCAGCTGAGGTCGGAGCGGACTACTACCGTGTCTCCAAAGAACTCCCCGATCTTCCTCCGGAACTCCGCAAGGTTTTCTTCGTTGCTCCTCTCATCTGCAAGAAAGTATATCATAGGGACATTTTCAAATGCCTTGAGAACTAAGGCGGTCTTTCCAACCCTTCTTCTCCCGTAAATGATGACGAGCTCAGCTTTTTTGCTCCTCCACATCTCGCTAAGTGCTTTGAGTTCAGACTCGCGATTGATGAATTGTTGCATCATGATTAGTCTAATCGTGTTGCAACTATTTAAGGGTTGTGGACGGCGAAAAGTATTTCTGAATGAGCATCGCAGTCAAAATATAAACCACGGAGGAGTAGTGATAACTATGATAGAGTACGTGTTCAAGCGGACGGGCAAGATTTACAAGAAAAAGGAGGGGTTCCTGAAATCAAGGAGCGCGGAGGTCATCATTGTGGACAAGGTCGACCACACACTCAGCCAGCAGATAGGCAAGTGTAAAACCGGAAGAACTAACCCAGCTTAAGAAGCTAACAAATTACCTCGACACCCTCATGAAAGAGGAGTTTTATATGGGGCTCATCGAGAAGAGGAAGGAACCAAAACCAGCACCGGGGCGGGTGGTGGCGAGGGAACCGGCGAAACCAAAGTACCCCGAAACCCAGAAAGCCGTCGCGGAAGAACTGAGGAGGGCAGATATCATAAAGCTTGAAGCTCAAAAGCTCCTCGGTCTCCTTCAGGGTTTAAAGCTTGCCAACTATTCTGAAAGCGTCGTTGAGAATGCAAAGGCTGAGCTGGATAAAGAGCTTGATAGACTTGCTGAGAATCCGGAGAATCTTGAACTGATAGGGCTTTATGCCTTAATCCTTAAGCTCATCGAAAAGAAAGACTTTGAAAAAGCTGAGAGAATTTTAAAGAAATTATAGAGCATAACCTTCAGCTTTTTCAAAGCTTCTTCATCTTTAATTCGCCTTTCATTCTGAGATATTCTTCTCTTGTGAGAGAAAAATCCTTTGCAGCCTTTAAAAAAGAATTCACAAGCTTAACTTGCTGTCGGAAAATATCATCTGGATTTTCTTTGAGCTTTTTGACGTAAATTCTGATGAAGGTTAGCCGTTCCTTCATATCTCGCTTAGAATGGCATTTCAACTCCCAGTCTTTGGGTATAGTCATGAAGAAGCCTCCTGCTAAGGTTTTCCTTAAACAGCTCATGGAGGTAATATGCATCCTCTATATCCTTATCACTCCCAAGATAGAGCTTGTATGCTATTTGGAGCTCTATTGGGGATATGTAAATCCGTTTGTCATTCAAGAGCACAGGAATTCTCTTCTTCAATGCTTCCTGATGAAAGAAGTCTTTTGGGAACTTTATTTCAGCATTTGGAATTATCTCTCCTTCACGTGCCATTCTTTCCTTAAGCATCTCATACAGCCCAGAGCAATCTTCAGGATTTATAAACTCAAAGCCGGACGTTTGGGCGTCCCTGCAAAACTTCATGAACTCTTCTTTGGGGATTCTCTCAATTACAAAATCAACGTCTTCTGTGCCCCTTAAACGACCAAAAAGTATTATGACATACCCGCTAACTATTACATATCGGGAGTATTTTTCAATGAGTTCAGCAACATCAAGAACGAAGTTGTCAAGTTCACTGAGTTCTCTTGTTATCTTAATTTCAGTTGGGGTTATTGAAATTCCCATATATCACATCATAAAGAAATTTAAAATCGGAATATTTATGGTTTTCTTAGGGATAAGTCAAAATTGAGCCTTATACCCTCTTGGAGGAGCCTGAATAAATTAAAAATAGAGAAATCAAGCAACTTCTTCAAGTTCAAGTTCCTTGATCTTCTCCTCTGGAATCTTTCCGTCCTCTGTCCATCCTCTGAGTGCATAGTATCTTGGAAGCATCTCCTTGAGCCTAACGACATGTCCCTTATTGGGCCCTACTTTGACAGGCTCTTCAAGGAGTCTCTTTGGCAGTGTGTCCTCTTTGAGTGGTTCAAGTCCAGCTTTAAGGTTGAAGAGTCTCTCTGCATTCCAGATCCTCTCACCAATCTTGAGGTACTCTTCGGTTGTGAAGTCCCAGCCGAGGGCTGCATTGAGCATGTCATGATAGTCATCTGCTCCCAGGCCAAAGGTCGTGAATACACACAGGCCTGCGGCGTCAATTACTGCCGTCAGATCTTGGAAGAGAATGACCATCTTTATCTTTTCGTCACTTATGTCGTGTGGATCCATCTTGTATGGATATCCAAGGATTTCTGGGCTGATCATGTAGTTCTTAATGTGGCATCCTCCTCTGTTGTTTGTGGCATAAGCTAATCCATGACCTTCGGCACCTCTTGGATCATATGCAGGCAGTTCTTGCTTTTTAACACCCATGAAGTACTCAACGCCATTGTACATCTCAGCAAGCCTGTATCCACCTTCTGCAAGCTTGTCACCGAATCCCTCTCTGAATGTCAGTTTTTCAATGTAGTAGTGCAGAACTTCTGTGTTTCCAAACCTAAGTGGCGGAGCATCGCCTAAGTCTTCAGGCTTTATGAGGCCTTTCTCATAGAGCTCCATTGCTGTTGCTAAAGTACCACCTGTTGATATTGTATCAAGACCGTATTCGTCACAGAGATGGTTTGCTATTACTATGCTTGCAAGATCGTTTATTCCAAGGTTAGCTCCAAGTGCCCAGATGCTCTCATACTCTGGTCCTTCGGTTTCTCCGAGAGCTGGGTGGTAGGTTAACCTTCCACATCCAATGGGACATGCAAAACACGGCTTATTTCTCTTGAGATACTTTGCGGCTAAAGCCTCACCGCTCTGCTCCTCTGCGTACTCAAACTGGCTCTCTTGGAAGTTTCTTGTTGGATATAGTCCATTTGAGTTGATTATGTTGACCAGAATAGCCGTTCCGTACTTTGGTAGTCCCCCACTTGCAACTGGATCCTTCTTAAGCTTCTCAATCTTTTCCTTAACAACACTTGTGAACTTCTGCCTGTCAGCGACTTCAACTCTCTTGTGGCCTCTCACAACCACTGCCTTAAGGTTCTTTGATCCCATTACCGCACCAACACCACCTCTACCTGCCGCCCTGTGTCCGTTGTTCATAACGGCGGCAAATCTGACTAAGTTTTCACCAGCCGGTCCAATTGATGCTATCTGTACTCTCTTGTCTCCAACTTCCTCCATGAGAATCTTCTCGGTCTCACTGACGACTTTACCCCATACGTGTGAAGCATCCTCAGCTCAACTTGGTCATCGTTTATGTAGAGATACACGGGATGGTCTGCTTTTCCTTCGAATATTATAGCATCCCATCCAGCAAACTTGAGCTCCGCACCAAAGAATCCACCGGAGTTCGCCATTGCAATATAGCCTGTTAGTGGGCTCTTTGTGATAACCATGTATCTACCGCCTGTTGGGGCAGTTGTTCCGGTTAATGGACCTGTTGCAAAGATTAACTTGTTCTCTGGGCTGAATGGGTCAACCTTGGGATCCATCTCCTTAAGAAGGAAGTATATACCAAATCCTCTTGTTCCAAGCCACTTCTTTGCAAAGTTTTCGTCAATTTTTTCTTCGCTGATTTTCCCATTAGTTAGGTTTACTCTCAAAATCTTCCCTTGGTAGCCGAACATATTTGGAACCTCCCAGATACTTTCAGAATAATTTTAGATGTTTTATGGCTAATAAACTTGACGAAAGCAAAATTATTATCAACATTGGCAAACGTTAAATACACATATTTGCATATATGAACATTGATGTATAAAAACAAAAGATTACAAAAATGGCAGCTTACATTTTACGTACACTCTCATCTGATAAGAGGGTTCCATTTCATTGTAAAAATATAAAAATAAAAATTTACCAGAATCCTTTTATTCCTTTTTCAGGAATTGGACACATCACTATCCTTCTTGCCCACAGACAGTCACCACAGCTTGGCATGTTTCCCCAGCAATCTGCATTCGTGTCTTCGACAAAACTACAGAAGTCAACAAACTGGCAATCTGTACATGAGGGATAAATGGAATTTTTGACAACAAATCTAAACCAAGTATAATCTCTGCTCGTCCATATCTCTTTGAGCGATTTTTGCTTAACATTTCCAAAGGAATGTGCATAAACCTTTTTCTCTCTGCCAAAAATTATCTCTGGATATGTGTGAAGGAAACGATAGCATGGAGCAACTTCTCCATCCCACCTTATAACTGCAACATTCTTCTCTACAAAATCACAATGTCTTTCTGTTCTTAATTGAAATTCCGGTAGCTTGAGGAGGAACTGCTTGTAAGCTTTGGCATAGAGTTCATCAATGTAGGGTTGCAAATTAACACTTCCATCGTAGACTATCTGATTCGCATGCCTCTTGTCTATTGGGATTATGTTTGAAAAAAGTAAGACATCTATGCCTAAATCTCCGAGGTACTCCTCTATCTCAACCATTTGCCGGTAATTTTCTTTTGTTATAACGACTTCCACACCTATGTGAGGGGAGTCTTTTCTTTGGCGCTTTTTTTCTTCAATAATCTTCTTTATCCTATCCACAGCAACACTTGGCATTATATGTCCAATTCTGGTTTCTTGGGTGGGTATTGTATCAAGCGAGATGTATATTAAGTCCACATCTAACTCTACAAGCTCTTTGATTCTCTTATCTGTAAGTAGGAAGCCGTTAGTGGACATCCCCAACGCATAGCCCCTTCTTTTGATCTCTCTTACCATATCCATGAAACGTGGATGAACTGTTGGTTCACCTACGCCTCCAAAATATATCATTTCAAGCTCTGGGAATTCCTCAGCATCATCGAGGATTTTTAAGAAAAGATTATAGTCCATACCCCCCTCTTCATCTTCCCAGTACTGCTTAAAACACATCTCGCATTTCAAATTGCACCGATTTGTTATTTCAATATAGAGGTACTTTAAATCGGGCTCTTTTGGAATCAAAATCAAGTTATTATCAAAGGTAAACCTGTGCATATTGTCTTTCATATCACATCACTGAATAGAAAAAAGATTCATTTGAATATATAAACTTTGGGCAGCAAATTTGACCCTTAGATTTTTAAGTTGGAGATTGATAACTTGTGCTGAGGGCCCGTAGCTTAGTCTGGATAGAGCGCCGGCCCCCGGAGCCGGAGGTCGCGGGTTCGAATCCCGCCGGGCCCGCCATCTTCAATCTTCTAATAAGCTCTGGTGGCTCTTCGTCAAAGAAAAACCCAACAAGCAGTTTGATTGAAAAACTGAGACTTATTAAAAACAAAAGCAGTCATGACACTGACATAGAGGATGTTTCTCAGTTGGTTAGGGAAAGTGTGTATGAATTGCAGTATGGCGATGTCATACCTAAGGATGATAAAAAGACCCACACAACATCTTTTTATAGGAGATGGTCGTGTGATCTATGAAGATAACGTAGTGATAGAGGAGAAGAAATGGATACCAAGAAAAAATTTGAGTATCGTGATCTTGGCACGGTTATTCCTGCTTAAACATCTGAAGAAAGAAATTGGTAAGTTGCCATGAGGTGGTATTATGGGGGACAGGTTTGAGGAGCTTGCGAAGGCTGTGTTGGGTAAGAGGGTTGTTAAGGTTGTCACTGGTCCAGATGGCTTTGATTTGGAGTTTGATGATGGCACCATTGTTGAACTCTACAATGTTGGTGCCTATGTAATAACAAACAGGGAAGAAGTTAAAAAATATGAAAAGTGTGATTAGGAGTGGTCTCAGCAGGTTTTTCTTAATTCTTCTTTCAGGAATTCTATTGGTTTAAGGATCTTAACTTGATGGTTCTTAAGCTGCAGGATTTTCTTGTTATCTCTTAGATCCAGTAAGTCATCGTCCCATGTTAGGATTACCTGAACCTTTGCTTCATAGGCAATGTCAAGTCATTTGTTGTCATCCTCATCACGGCAAAAGGTTTGGATGAATTATTTTATAAAATAAAAAGCTTGGCAGAGGTAGTGAAACCGTCACACTAATATCTCAATCCCGCTTAACTAAAAGATATTTGCTATTCCTTCGACAAATCATTTAGAGGTAGGAGTTATGAAGGTCGCTCTAATCCCTATGAGGGTTAAAGTCAACGACTTTGAAGCAAACTGGCAGGAGTTTAAAAGAAAGTTCGAGGAGGGTTTAAGATATAAACCAGACATCTTAGTTTTCCCTGAGTACTGCTTAACTGGTTTTAAAGAGTGGAACTTCAGCGAAGCAAAGCTTTACGACGAAATCGTCCAGAGGGTCAGCAAACTTGCAAAGGAGAACTCAGTTTATGTGATTTTTGGATTGGTGGAGCCTTACAAAAACTGTATTTACAACTCAGCACTTTTAATAAGCCGTGATGGAGAGATAATTCTCAAACACCGTAAGTTTCAAGAACCCATGAAATTCTGCACCGGCAACATCGTAAAAACTGCCAGAACAGAATTTGGAAAATTTGCAGTAATCATCTGTGGAGACCTTTACAACAAGCGTATAGCCAAATGGGTGAAACGTAAGAAACCTGACTACCTCTTTGTTCCTATGGACTATTCCCCCGAGAATCTCGACTTAGAGAAGGAGATTAAATGCATGAGTGAGAGAGTTGAAATTCTCGGAGTTAAGACTTTCATTGTCAACACTTATGAACATTGGAACAGCTTTGGTGGCGCTTGGGTCTTTGATAAAGATGGAAAGCTCATAGCCCAAAGTTTTAAAGATGAAATCCTGAGTTATGAGGAGGTAAGTCGAGATGGTGACTCCAAAATTTGTAACCGATAGAGTTGCATTCTCCCCAATGCCGTATCCAGATGAAATTTCAAAACTTGCTGAGGAATTCCAAGCCGTTGTAGTGCTAACTTATGAGTATGAGCTCTACTACGAGTTGGAAGAGTGGAAAGAGCATGGAGTGGAAGTTCTTTATAGCCCCATCGAAGACTTTTCAGCCCCTACGTTAGAGCAACTAATTGAAATTGTTAGATGGATTGATGAAAGAGCTAAAGAAGGAAAGAAAGTGTTAATTCACTGCTTTGGGGGAAGTGGAAGAAGTGGGACAATTGCAGTTGCCTACCTAATGTATTCCCAAGGTTTAAGTTTGAGGAATGCTCTCATAAGGGTTCGCTCACTTAAGCCCTCAGCCGTTGAAACTTGGAGTCAAATGAACATTCTTAGGAAGTTTGAGGAATTTTTGAAGAAACACTCTATTGATTGACCTTTTTAAAAGAGAACTTACCCCCTTCTTCTTCCTTTGCCTTTCCTATAAGAAATTCAAATATCTCCGGACTGAATTCTGGCGTTAGAGCTTTTGATATGATAACATCCTCAACTATACCCTTTTTAGTTACCTGACTCTTAAAGTCAATCACATAATCACTTATATCGACAACTCTGGCAACAAAATGCTTGGAGACAGCGTCTTTGTTGACCAAGAGAATCGTTACAGAATTAGGAAACATATCCATGAACTTTGCTAAGTCAAAGTACAGCAACTTTAGTGCAGTGTTCTCTCCAAAGAAAAATGCCAACCCATCTAATGTATATACAACCCTAACCAGCAGTCTATCGTTTAAATTTGGGAGTACTTTCTCCTGATATATTAAAAACGTCTTTGGGTTAAGGGTTTCCTCCCCTACATGACCTGAAAAGGTATACACGAATGGATGTTGTGGCGGACTGCCATATCTTGATGAGAAGTAATCTATAACAAAGAGATTACCTTTTTTCCTTCAGAAATTAAATCCAAACCCGCAAATTGAGCTCCTCGTATAAGCCTGCCAATAGGATAACTGTAATTGGAAACTATTCCCAAGTCACCTTTTTTAATTCTCTTTGCGAGAATATGTAACGCAAAATACTGAGCAAAGGAATATGTGTCATACAATATAGCCATTGCAGAACCTTGTGATAACCCTCCACCCATAACTTCATCCAATTCGTCATAAAGTGTTTTCACAACCACATGACTCACCTCACGCCATTTTAATAGAATTGCAGACTTTCAAAATAAAAAAACTTTTTGTAAAAATAAATGCAACCAATTAAACCATATTCGAAAATTAAACCAAATTGCAAAAGTCCATTTTGAATTCCAAAACATCGGGGGGTCTATTTAGCTTGCCATAATATCGAGTTATAGTCTGAAATAATAGAAAGAAAAAATCAAATGTTAACTATTAATCCATCATAGGCGACCCTAACTCTGTCTCCATATCTCTTTTTAACATATGTCAGGAGTTGGAGAAAAGGCAGATTTCTATGGGATATATGGGATAGGTAAACCTTTTCAGCAACTTCGAGTCCGATCTCAGCCCCTTCATCGACGTTATTGTGATAAGGATCATCAACACCGGGAGCATAAGTGGCATCAACTACAGCCACTCTTGGAGGTTTTTTCTTCAAGATATCTAAAGTTTCTGGAGGAATGCCTTTTGTGTCATAGAGAAGGGCAAATCTTTCCCCATCTTCCTCAATTAAAAAGCCTACAGTTTCAACTTCGTGATTTAACTTAAGAGCAGTGATTCTTAAGGAGTCAATCTTCAAAACATCGCCAGCTTTTATTGTCTTTGGCCTTAGATTCTTTGGGTCATTCAAGATTAGTGCATCTGCATGACCTTTTGGAGCATAAAGCTCTGTTTTTTGTGCCATCCATCTGAGCTTATATAGGCCATAAATGTGGTCGTGATGCCAGTGTGTAAGAAGAATGGCCTTAAGAGGAACGTGGAGGAGGTCTCTTATGTCCGTTCCAACATCAATCAAAATTGCTTCGTTGTTTTTGGTTATCACTGCCAATGTTGAAGGTTTTCTTTGAGCAAAACCCAATCTGCGTGCTTCTTCACATGTTTTACACATGCAGAGATGGGCTGGAATTCCCTCAGACCCTCCGGTTCCAATGAAATAGATTATCATCCAACCACCTGTTTTACAGCAGTTAAATACTCATTTAAATCTTTCTGAATTTGACCTTTAAAACATCGGTATACCATCTAAAACCGCTTTCATCAACTAAATGGAATTCAAAAGGATGGTCATAAGGTAAATTAGCTTTCTCCTCTATCCTAACAATAATAGAAGCTTTCTCTCTTACGCTTTTGGGCACTCTTTTAGCTTTTATCAAAATATCAACATCACTCCCGGCCGTGAACTTCCCTTCAATCACGCTACCAAATACATAAATCTCACATTCACCCAGAATCTCCTCACACGCTTTTTTTATCGAGGGGAGATAACGTTCATAATTTCTTATCATGTCATACCTTTGTTTTCCTTTCTTGAGCAGCCAGGCTCTTATGTTCGTCATATTCACACCACCAGACTTCTTGCAAATCGAAGAACTGATTCAGCTGCAGCTTTTATGGCTTCGGCATCATAATCCTTATACACCACAGGTTCATATCTCGTATCTATGTACGCATCTTCCAATGCCTTGATGTCATTTCTGTGCTCTCTTATAAATTTCCTAACTTTTTCTTCCTTTCCAAATGCTTCACCCAGTGATTCAAGCAGTAATCTAATTGAATGAGTTTTAAGCTTTTGTCCGGTGTATTCAAGCAAAATGGCTTTCAGCTCAAGCTGAACGGCCTGTTCAAAATTGAAGGAAGCTATATCATATTCACCTTTTTTAAATAGGTATTCTCCAGACTCCCAAAGCACCCTCGCCCTTCTCCTTAGAATTTCAACTTCCTCGTAATGCAACGACATCACCAAAAGGACTTTTAACCCCGAATCTTAATAAATTTTGGTGGAAATGAAGCTCATAGCCGATATGATGCTTGGCCGTTTAGCAAGGTGGTTAAGACTTTACGGCTATGATACGGTGTATGGGATTAAAGATGATAATAGGATTATCGAAATTGCCGAGAAAGAAGAGAGAATAATTCTCACACGAGATGAAGAGCTCGCAAAGAGGGCAAAGAATGCTATTTTGATAAAATCAAACAAATTTGAAGAGCAGATAAGACAGCTTATGGAGCTTGGATTCACATTCAATGAGCTGTTTCCAGAGAATGCAAGATGTCCAAAGTGCAATGGTCTGATAAAAGAGATACCCAAAGAGAAGATAAAAGATAAAGTTCCCCCAGGAGTTTATGAGAAATACAACAAATTCTATATCTGCACTGAATGCGGTCAAATTTACTGGCCTGGAAGACAATGGGAAGAAATGGTAAGGATGGATAAAAAACTAAGAAACCAAATCTAACCCAAAGGATGATGACATGCCACGAAATGATCCTTTCCAATTTCTACTAACTCCGGTTCTTTTATTCTGCATTCCTCTGTTGCAAAAGGACATCTTGGGTGGAATCTACATCCACTCGGTGGATTAACGGCATTGGGAACTTCTCCTGTTATTTGTATTTTCCTCCTTTTTTCTCTCTTTACTATTGAGGGCACTGCCTGAATTAAAGCTAAGGTATATGGATGGGCAGGGTTTTTGAGGACTTCATTGGTTGGCCCTACTTCAACAATTTTGCCAAGATACATTACCGCTATTCTGTCAGCTATGAGTTTTGCAACAGCTATGTCGTGGGTTATAAAGAGCATACTCAAGTGATATTCCTCTCTAAAGCTTTCCAGAAGCTCTAAAATTGACGCTCTCATCGAAACATCTATCATTGAAACTGCTTCATCAGCGACTACAAATGCTGGCTTTAAAATCATTGCCCTCGCTATGACAACCCTCTGTCTTTGCCCACCGCTCAAGTGGTGAGGATAGCGCTCATAAAATTCATCCTCAGGAGTTAAACCAACCCTTCTAAGCATTTTTAGAGCGAGTTCTTTAGCTTCTTCTTTCTCAGCAAGGCCATGAATTAGTAGGGGATGGGCTATAGCATCCCCAATCTTCATTCTTGGACTTAAGCTTGCATATGGATCTTGAAATACCATCTGCATTTTCCTTCTTACACTTCTCAGCTCGTCTTGACTGAGCTTTGTAATGTCAACATCTTCAAATATTATCTTTCCGTCTGTAGGTTCAATTAACCTAAGAATTACTCTCCCAGTAGTGGTCTTTCCACACCCACTTTCACCAATTAAGGCTAAAGTTTCACCCTTCCTTACCTCAAAACTTATTCCATCGACAGCTCTTACGTATTTTTGAGGTGCCCTCTTAAGGGTCTCAAGAATTCCTCGCTTAACTGGAAAATACTTTTTCAAATTCTCAACTCTAAGCAAAGCTTTCATTTTTATCACCCATACAGATGACAAGCCACATAGTGTTCTTTTTCAATCTCCATAGTTTTAGGCTCTTTTACATTACATATTCCTTCTTTGAATGCCGGGCACCTTGGGTGAAATCTGCACCCACTCGGTGGGTTTCTAAGATCTGGTGGGTAGCCTGGGATTGCTTTTATTTCTTTCTCACTCCACAAGTCTGGAACACTATTAAGCAGAGCTCTTGTATAGGGATGAAGAGGGTTCTCTACAATCTGCTCAACTCTCCCAAACTCAACGAGCTTCCCTGCATACATAACCGCTATCTTATCGCTCCGTTCAACAGCTAAGGAGATATCGTGGGTAACAAAAAATATACTCGTTCCCTCCTCCTTAAGGACTTTTAGTAGATCCATAATGGAATCTTGAACAACAACATCTAAGGCTGTTGTAGGTTCGTCAGCTATTAATAGCTTGGGATTGAACGCCATTGCCATGGCAATAGCGATTCTTTGTCTCTGGCCACCTGAGAGCTGATGAGGGTAATAGTTAATTCTATCCTCAGGGAGGTTAACCTTTCTAAGTAATTCCTTTGCCCGTTCATATGCTTCCTCCTTGTCAATCCCATGTTCAGTCATAACCTCAGCTATTTGGTCTCCAACTTTTCTTAATGGGTCTAAACTTGTCATGGGGTCTTGGAAGACCATGCTGATTTCTTTTCCTCGGATATCTCTCATTTCTTCTTTTGTCAAAGAAAGGAGGTCTCTTCCTTCAAATATGACCTGCCCATTGACTATTCTGCCGGGGGATGGGACTAAATTGAGTATCGCATAAGCAACGGTAGATTTTCCGCTTCCGCTTTCTCCTACGAAGGTTATCCATTCCTTTTTCCCAATAGTGAACGAAACATCTTCAACAGCTTTAACTGTCCCAGCCAAAGTGAAGTAGTAAACGCTAAGATTTTTGACCTCAAGCAGCATTTTCATCACCTCGTTGCAAGAGAGATTCTTTCACTCAAGGCCTCTCCAATTAGTGCAAATGCCATTGCAAAGAGCATTATCATGATTCCTGGGAAGAATACCAGCCACCAGTAGCCATCGAGCAAGAATGGCTGACCTACCCTTAGGTCATATCCCCAATCCGGAGTGGGTGGTGTTACAGATAAGCCTAAGAAGCTCAAACCTGCCTCTGTTAGTATTGCGTCAGCAACACTCAAAGTAAATACAACCAAAATCGTTGGAGCCAAATTTGGAAGGATGTATTTGAACATTATTTCCCTGTTTTTTGCTCCTAAAGCTCTTGCAGCCTCGACAAAAAGCTGACCTTTTAAACTCAAGGTCTGTCCTCTTACCATTCTGAAGTACGTAGGAACGTATACAAACGAAATCGCTATTGCAGTATTTATTGGACTTGGGCCCAGAACCACAGCAATAACTATTGCCAATATAAGAGCTGGAAATGCATAGATACTGTCCATTATCACGCTTAATACTCTATCAATCTTTCCACCATAGTAACCGGAGATTAGGCCCATAGGAATTCCAATGCTCATTGAAAGTATTGTAGCGACCAGAACTACATAGAGGACTATTCTTGAACCCCACACTATTCTTGAAAACACATCTTGACCAAGTCTATTTGTTCCCATTAGATGCTTAGAGCCAGGAGGAACAAATGTATCATCACTTGTTGCTGTGGGGTCATAAGGAGCTATAAAAGGGGCAAAAATTGCCATTACGATTACAATTATCACAATTGCCAAACCAAAGAGTAACAAGCCCCTTCCGGGCTTTTTTTCAAAGATAAAGTGCGAAATTTTTGTTATTATTTCCATTTCAACCACCTCAATATTTCACCCTCGGATCCAGCAGAGCATAGATTATGTCAACTATCAAGCTGATTAAGCCTACGAAGAATGCGAAAAACACTACTGCACCTTGAATAGCATTGTAATCCCTATAGTCTATTCTATCAACTATGAAAGTTCCCATTCCAGGCCAGCTGAAAGTTGTTTCTGTTAAAACTGCACCACCCAATAGAATTGCAAATTGGAGACCCATCAAAGTTATTATCGGTATAAAGGCGTTTTTTAGTGCATAAAGAGTAACTTTCCAATCTCTAACACCTCTCGCATGGTATGACCGAATGAAATCCTGACTCAAAACGTCAACCATGTTATTCCTGACAAGTCTTGTGTAAGCACCGCTCAGGACAATTCCCAAAGTTAAGCTTGGAAGAATTAGATGTCTAATTGCACTAATGAATGCTTCCCAATTTCCTGTTATTATGCTGTCTAAAACGTAAAGCCCAGTTATTCTGTGCAGTTCTATTCCCGGATCTATCCTTCCAGATGTTGGTAAAATGTGGAAATGTACACCAAAGATATACTGGAGCATCATTCCAAACCATGGAATAAAGAGGGTGTATGCAACTATGCTGTAGATTCTCATTGATGTATCGACCTTGCTTCCTTTTTTCATTGCGGCTACAACTCCAGTTATTAAACCCAAAAGAACACTCACTGTAAATGAAAATATTGTCAACTCTAAAGTAGCAGGAAATCTCAGCTTTAGATACTCAACGACAGGTTTACCCATTGGAAATGCCAAAGTTACTCCGAAATCTCCATGAAGCATTTTCCAGAGATAATCAAAATATTGAACATAGAGAGGTTTATCTAAACCAGCCATAGCCCTCAAATGCTCAAGCTGCTCAGGTGAAATACTTTTAGTTCCAACAACAGCTAAAATTGGATCACCAGGAAGAATTCTCAAGAAGATAAAAACAATCGTATAGAGAATCAGAATCGTCGGAATTATCATAAGAGCTCTTATTATAATGTATTGACCCACTCCTCTTGCCATTTGAACCACCTCATAAAAGGAGAAAATTAAAAAGAAAAGGTTCAAGATTCCTTATAAAGTGTGGAGTACTTGAATATCATGTCTGGACCTATTTCAACACCCTTGACTTTTGGACTCGTTACCACGAAGAGCTTTCCTTGGATAAGGGGTATGTAAGGTACATCTTCTGCAAGAATCTTTTGAACCTGTTCATAGAGCTTTGCTCTCTCATTTTGATCTGTCAAGGTCTGGGCTTTGGTCAAGAGCTCATCCACAGTTGGGTTTGCATAACCAGTTCCTGACCAGCTGTTGGCAGTGCTCTTAAGGAACGGTGTTGTGTAGTCATCTGGGTCAAGATAATCTGGATACCAGCCAAGCAGATATACCTGTAACTGTCCTTTTCTGATGTAATCCACATAAGTTCCCCACTCAGCGCTCTTGATTGTAACCTTAATTGCTCCGGTTTTCTCCCACTGCTCCTTGAGAACCTGAGCCAAATCTGCCTCTGTATCACCGTAATGAGTTGGTGTATACCAGAGCTCAATTTGGAGTGGATTGCTTTCATCATAGCCAGCTTCTTTGAGAAGCTTCTTTGCAAGGTCAATGTTTGTATCACCATATTTCTCTTTGAACACATCAATGTGGGACCACATTCCGTTTGGAATCATGCTGTAAAGAGGCTCAACAGTTCCTCTGAAGACTTTATTTGCTATGTCTTGCCTGTCAATGGCAGCAGCTAAGGCCTGTCTTACTTTGACCTCTTTAGTTGGATTAACTTTTGTGTTCAAGCAGACGTATCTTATGAATCCTCCAGGAACTTCAATGACGTTGAACTTTTCTTCTTTCTTCAAGCTCTCAATGTCTGTTGGTTTGAGAGTTCTCCAAGCTATGTCAATTTCACCATTCTGTAGCGCTAATCTCATTGTTGATGCATCCCTATAGAACTTTATTACGATTCTCTTTGTCTTTGGAGGTTCTCCATAATAGTACGGATTTGCTTCAAGAACCAGTTCCTCATCTCTAACCCACTTGACAATCTTATATGGCCCAGCTCCACCAGCAGTTTGATCAGAATCAATTGCATCGGGCTTATAGTTTGGATGGACTGGGAAATAGGGGGGTGTCGTTAGTAAGGCCAAGAAATAAGATGTAGGCTGCTTTAGATAGAACACGACGGTATAATCATCCTTAGCTTCAACTTTCTCTACAAAATCGGTGACAAGCCACGCAGGATCTCCATTTATCTTCATAACCCTTTCGATGCTCCTAACAACATCTTTAGCCGTTAGAGGAGTTCCATCTGCAAACTTGAGATCCTTTCTAAGATAAAATGTCCAAACCTTTGAGTCTTCACTAACTTCCCATTTTTCGGCAAGTGCAGGTTCGATCTCCAGAGTCCCCGGCTTGTACTTAACTAAACCTTCCATTATATTATTGAGCACTTCCCATGTGTAGAAGTCATAGGCATTTGATGGATCTATGTCTGTAACTTTGTCTGTAACTCCTATAACAATTTGTTCAGCATATTGAGCACCGGATGTTGATGCTTGGGTGGATGTCGTTTCTTTTCCACCTATACATCCACTGGCTACTATGGAAAAAACAAAAATAGACACCAACACCAAAGATAGGGCTATCTTCTTCATTGAAGTCCACCAATGATTAATTAGATATATCAGTGGATTTAAATGTTTTGTGGAATGTCAATGTTAAAGAAATTAAGTTGGATATTCAGGTTTACATTCAAGTAAATGCTATAAAATATCTGAAATATTATTTCAATTGTTGAATAATTTTCAGTTTGAAATGAAAACCAATGGACAAATACATATGAATGAAAAAACACTCATAGGTTAATGCTTATAAATTCAAACTATTAAATTATCAGGGAGAATCATGAAGTTCCAAAACTGGAAACCTTTTTACATGGAGATTATTGAAGAGATGGGATATGACACAAGCAAGGACAGGGAATCAGCTAAAATTCTCCAAAATCTACTTCTCAAAAATAAAAACTACATAAAAGTTGATTTTTTGAAAGAGATGCTTGAAGGAAGGAAAGTATATATTTTTGGAGCTGGACCAAGTTTGGAGCTTGCTCTTAAATATCTCTCTTTTCATGATGGAGTAACGATTGCAGCCGACGGTGCAACTTCTGCTCTCTTGCAATTTGAAGTAATTCCAAATATCATTGTTACAGACCTTGATGGAAATTTTGAAGATATAAAGAAAGCTGACATGCTTGGAGCTTACATTGTGGTTCATGCTCATGGAGATAACATTGAGAAGATAAGAAAATACGTCCCACAGCTTGGAAAGGTTCTTGGCACATGCCAAACAGAACCTTTAGACATAGTTTACAACTTCGGCGGCTTTACAGATGGGGACAGAGCTGCTTTCTTAGCAGAAGAACTTGGAGCAAAAGAAATAGTTTTGGTTGGATTTGATTTTGGGGACATAGTCGGAAAGTGGAGCAAGCCATATCTGAGGGAACACGCGCCCATCTGGGAATCAAAGAGAAAAAAGTTTGAATTTGCCCAAAGGTTATTAGAGTGGTTGAAAAAGAATGGAAAAGCGAAGATGAGGCGTATAGTATGTCATCCACTTTATTATGCAATGTCTGAATGCTACATTGAAAGGTAGCTCAGACACTCCCGTACTCATCATATATCAGATGCTGACCTCCTCCCTTTTGCGAGGGTTCCAACGAGTTAACCCCTCGCCATTGACAGGGAGGTTTGAGGGGCTTCATAGCCTAACTTCAGCCCCTCGGGGACGGTCTTGCCCCCGTTACCCCTACCTCCCGCAAGAGCGGGAAGGCTCAGGGTTATCGCTTAGAGGCCACTTTTTGGAGTCTTTATGGCCACGCCGGGTGGCGTGGAAAGTGGACGCCTATCGGCGTCGCCTATCCAAACGGATAGGCCATGATGAAACTCTTTGAAAGGGTTTGTCCTCGGTGGCCTCTTCGAGGCCTTACTACGTTCAAGAGTTTAAAAGAGTTCCGGTGCTTAAAGGCTAATTGGGTAGTGGTTCGTACCCCGCCCTAAAGGGCGAGACTTGAAAAAAGAAAAATCACAACTCTCTGAGCTTTTTGACTTTGTTTCCTTTTATATCAATATATCCACCCTTCTCAAGCTCCCTTAGAATGCTGTAAATAGACTTCTCGGTTGCATTGATTACCATTACTCCTTTTTCCGTTGGAATTTCAAGAGGAAAAGCTTTCAAAAAGACCTCAATAAGAGCATTTAAAGGTATCTTTTCATCTCCAAGAGCCTTTAGGATTTCATTGGCGACAATGGACTTTCCAATCAAAGCAAAGTACACATTCATGACATCTTTCTCTGGGAAATACTTTGCTGCGATGTGCAAGGCTCGATTTATTCTCTCAATCCTAAATTCCCTTATTTCAATCTCCCACTCAGGAACTAAATCGATAAAAGCAAACTGCTTTGCAATTTTTTCCACAACATCAAGTTGCTTTGCCAATTCATAAGGGAAGCGGAACTGGAACTTGAGCTTTGTGACATCAATACCCTCCTTCAGCTTTACCTTGTTCTCCTCAATATCCAGAGCAGAGTTCCTCATGAGCTGATCTATTATATCAGCCATCCAGTAGCCCTCACTCAATAAATTCTCGAGGGTGTCGCCTTCTTTCAAATGTTCAAGAGCATGATTAAGCTGCTCCTTAAACGACTGAAATCCTTTCAGGATAACTTCCCTTTCTTCACCGCTTAGAGCATCAATCTGCGCTTTAATTTCTTCAAGGGTTCCCTCAATCATGTATCCAATGAATGTCTCATAACCCAGCCTTTCTTTAACTTCAAATTTTATTCCGTCAGCTCTCAGCTCGCTAATAAAGGCATTTTTTACAGCTTCATTTTTGGTTGTGAATCTCATATACTCACCAAAAACGGAAAGGATAAAAAGACTTATAGACTTTTGCATGATAGGTGGTAATATGAGCGAGCCTTTGCTTGATGAGACCCTTAAGAAGTGGAAAAATAAGAAAGTTGCCTTAGCAGTTAACAGCGAGCACTCATTTATCGGAATCCTCAGGGATTTTGATGAAGAGTCAATTCTGCTGGAAAACGTGACAGATGTGGTTGGAAACAAGGGAAAAGAGCTGTTAGTCAAAATTGACGATGTAAGCTGGATAATGCTCATGGAGTGGTAAATATGAAAGCTGTTGCATTTGTGGGGTATAAGAAGAGCGGAAAAACCTCAGCATTGGAGAACGTTGCCAAGATACTAAAAGAGAGGGGATATAAAATAGGCATAGCAAAGAGCATGCACACAAATTTTGATAAAGAAGGAAGCGATACATGGAGATTCGAGCAGATAGCTGATTATGTTCTTGTGAAAGCCCAAGACACTGATGCTCTTCTCTTCAAAGCGGAGGGTATAAATGCATTCTTCTCATTTATGCCAGAAGTAGATTTCCTTTTACTCGAAGGATTTAAGAGCATAAAGCACGTACCCAAGGTCATCTGTGCCAGAAATGAAAGTGATGTCAAAGAGCTGAACGACGGGCTTGCTATAGCCGTGAGTGGGGTTATAGCCAACAAAAAGAGTGGAGAGATTGATGGCTTGCCAATAATAAATGCCCTTGAGGAGCCAGAGAAGCTCGCTAACTTGATTGAGAAAAAAGCTTTCATGCTCCCAAACATTGACTGCCACATGTGCGGATTCACATGCTATGAAATGGCAAAGCTCATCGTTAAAGGTGAAAAAACCATTAACGACTGTAAGGTCATAAGCTCGAAGCCAAAAGTCGTCGTTAAGATTGATGGAAAACTTCTTCCAATGAAGGACTGGGTGCAAGAGATGGTAGAGAAAACGATACGGGGCTTGCTCTCGTCAATGAAGGGATACAGAGACGGAAAGATCGAGATTAAGATTGAATGATCTTAACTTTCACCTCCTTAATCTTCCAAAATAAATGCTCCATAATTCCCTTTGCTGTCCACAACGCCAAAGTCTAATTCCTCTGTACATCACTGTCTTCTTGTTTTCCCAACAGAAAGCCGCTAAAATTATGAATAAATGTTCATGTTTGATGATTAACTTCATGGATGTTCATTTTTTGTCAATAGCAGTTAATTTTTCTGTTCATTAATGACCGTTTTAATACAAAAACGTTTAAATATTTAACATGTTCATCAAAGTAGGACTGTAATGTCATAACACTAAAGGTGATATGGGGGTAGGATAATGATAGCAAGGATAGTATATTACAAACCAAATTCACTTCCAGAGGAGGAAATTGTGGTTGTAAACAGTTTTGAGAAAGCTGTTGAAATTGCGAGAAGAAAGATAAGAATGATGGGAGCGGTTAAGTCGAAGTTGAGATCATATAACGCTCGCTTTTGCCTTCTTCTCCCCACTTTTTTGATAAAAGAAAAGAAAGTTGGATTGGGAATCTAATGAAATCATCCTCTCATCTTCTTGAATTGCTCCTCTATCTTCTTGTAGTACTCCATCGTTTCCTTGCTAACACTTGAACCCACTTTCTTCAGTGCTTCTTCGAAGTCCTTCATCGTTATCTTAACTCTCTGTCTGACCTCATCCATCCTGACGCCAGGTTTGATTATTCCTTCCTTGAGTGCTCTTCTCATTGCACTCATTGCTGCCTCTCTACAGACCGCTGCTATGTCTGCACCTGTATATCCTTCGGTTCTCTTGGCCAATTCTTTGAGGTCAACATCCTCAGCTAAGGGCATCTTCCTCGTGTGTACCTTAAATATTTCGTATCTTGCTTTCTCGTCTGGTGCTGGAACCAAAATCAAGCGGTCAAATCTCCCAGGCCTAAGTAATGCAGGATCTAAAATGTCAGGCCTGTTAGTCGCCGCAATAACAACAACCCCACTATTCTCCTCCAACCCATCCATCTCTGTGAGAAGCTGGTTAATTAGCCTGTCTGTCACTCTGTTCACGTCAGTTCCTCTTCTTGGTGCTATAGCATCAATCTCATCAATGAACACCACAGTTGGCGCAGCCTGTCTTGCCTTCCTAAAGATTTCTCTAATGTTCTTTTCGCTTTCTCCTACCCACTTGCTTAAAACTTCCGGACCCCTGATGCCAATGAAGTTAGCCTCGCTTTCTGTTGCCACTGCCTTAGCTAACAACGTCTTACCAGTTCCCGGTGGGCCGTAAAGGAGAATTCCCTTTGGCGGGTTGATTCCTAATGCCTGGAATGCCTCTGGATACTTGAGAGGCCACTCAACTGCTTCTCTGAGTGCCTGCTTGACGTTCTCAAGCCCACCTATGTCGCCCCATCTTACATTTGGGATCTCAAGGAGTACTTCTCTGAGTGCTGATGGTTCAATCATCTTCAATGCCTCGTAGAAGTCTCTCTTAGTAACTTTAAGCTCTTCAAGGACTTCTTTTGGAATATGCTCTGCCTCAAAGTCAATTTTACCTTCTTTGATTAATCTCCTCAGTGCAGCCATTGCAGCTTCTCTCGCTAAAGCAGCCAAATCCGCTCCAACAAACCCGTGCGTCTTATCCGCAAGCTCTTTCAGCAGTGCATCAATTAAGCGGTGCTTGACTTCATCGTAAAGCCTCTCATCAAGGCTCCTGAGTACATCCTGAATTTCCTTCTCATCTTTGGCTCTTTCGACTTTCTTAATTGCCCTATCAATGGTACCCCTGAACCTCTCATCTCCTCTAAGCTCTTCTAAGATTCTCTTAACGTCGCTCTTTCTGAACTCTGGCTCAATCGGCATTCCTCTTGTGTGAATTTGGAGAATTTCTTTTCTTCCCTGTCTGTCTGGTACGCCAACTTCAATCTCTCTGTCAAATCTTCCGGGTCTTCTCAGAGCTGGGTCAAGGGCATCCGGCCTGTTAGTTGCACCTATGACAATGACCTTTCCTCTGCTCTTGAGGCCATCCATCAAGGTCAAAAGCTGACTGACAACTCTTTTCTCAACCTCTCCAGTTACTTCACTTCTCTTTGGAGCTATTGCGTCAATCTCATCAATGAAGATTATACTTGGAGCGTTTTCTTCAGCCTCCTTGAAGACTTCTCTCAAACGCTCTTCACTCTCACCGTAGTACTTGCTCATGATTTCTGGACCGTTGATGGCTATGAAGTGAGCGTTTGCCTCGTTAGCTACAGCCTTTGCAAGCAAAGTTTTACCTGTTCCTGGTGGGCCGTAGAGCAATACACCCTTAGGCGGCTCAATGCCAAGCTTTTCGAAGATTTCTGGGTGTTTAAGCGGGAGCTCAATCATCTCTCTGATCTTCTGGATTACATCCTTGAGACCACCAATGTCTTCGTAGGTAACATCTGGAACCAAAACTCCCTTAGTAGGCTTAGTAAGGACTTGAATTTTTGTGTCCTCTGTAATAATCACTGGACCTCTTGGAATTGTTTCTGCTACGGTGAATGTAATCTCACCCCATCTTCTTTCGTACCCAAAGAATGTTGGAATTGTTACTGGGACGTATAATCTAACCATGTCACCTTGAATTACAGGCCTGTGTAATAGTTCTCTGGAAGCAATAAGAGCTTCCTCTAATTCCTTTGCTACATCTTCTGGAATTTCAGCAGTTGGAGCAAGTTTAACGATTTTTGCAGGTTTTACGTCTGCTTTCCTGATTTTAACATATTCCCCAGTACTTACACCTGCATTTTTCCTGATAATACCATCCATTCTGATAATTTCTAATCCCTCGTCTTCTGGTGGTAATGGCCAGACTTTAGCAACTGTACTTCTACTCCCTACTATTTCTATAACATCACCTGGAGATAATCCTAACCTTCTCATGACATCTCTACTAATCCTAACTCTACCTGTGCCCACATCCTCTTGATGTGCTTGGGCAACCTTAAGCTTGATTTCTCTCTTCTCAGCCATTTACATCACCTCAAATTCTTTTTTGATGAGTAGATGATCGTGAAATAACAAAATAACAAAACAAAAAGTGAAATAACGAAAGGTCTTCACTCAATCTTAACCTCAAACCCTTCTCCCTCTTTCTTTGTTGGGTGCTTCTTTGGAATCCTAATCTCAAGGACACCATTGTTGTACTTTGCTTTTGCCTTCTCTGGAATGACTTCATCTGGGAGTCGGATGACTCTTCTGTAACCGCTGTAGTATCTTTCAATCCTTATTGCACCCTCTCTCTCAAGCTCCTTCTCTCTTCTAACTTGGGCCTCAATGTAAACGGCATCTTCTGTAACTCTAACCTTGATGTCCTCTTTTCTTACACCTGGAAGCTCAGCTGTGATTATGAACTCGTCACCGTTGTCAAAGATGTCGACGAATGGCTCCCTCCAGACCCCTTCGGTTCTTTCCTCAAAGTACTCTGGCTCTCTCCATCTTCTGTAGCTCCAGAGTCTTGGGCCTCTGAAGAACTCATTGAAGATGCTGTCAATCTCTTCCTGAATCTCTCTCATTATGTCAAATGGATCCCAGATGTCCCATCTTCTTGATCTCCTCACCATATCTCTCACCCCCATTATTTTTGGTTACCAATAGTTACTAAAATATTTACTCTTTATAAACTTTTCGTGTCGGGTGTCAATCATGAATGAACAGAAGTATTCATTTTCTTAAACCGCAAGGTTTATAAGCCAGAATCTTTCCTTTATTCTTTGGACGGTGGGGCGGTAGCTCAGCCTGGGAGAGCGCCGGACTGAAGATCCGGGTGTCGGGGGTTCAAATCCCCCTCGCCCCACCAC
>CAZTOS010000003.1:0-67490 GCA_964615185.1 uncultured Thermococci archaeon | reverse complement strand
GATTGCGTGTTCCGATAAGGGTTAAAATACTCAAGATGTTATGTGAAAACAATAAATTTATAGGTTTAATTCTCATTGTCATTTTTGCTTTCTATCGGCATACTGTCAGGATAAGGGGGTTTATTGGAAGTAACACCAGAAAGCTTGTCCCAACAGTATCTTTGGCGTTAGAGTAAGGGTTAAATTTCCTTAGTTTGAAATGCTAATGAAAAAGGGTGAGTGTGAAATGAGCATTGTTGGAAATGTAATCAAGAGAATTATCGGAATAATTAACAGGTGGGATATTGAGAAAATTGAGGCTTTTTATCTATTCTTGGAGTGTTATTGGAAATTTTGGAACATGTGCATCAAAACTGCTGTGTATGGAGGTGAGAGATACCCCTACAGAAAGACCGTAATAGAACAATTAAAACTAAGAGGATTTGATAAGTCTTTTGGAGAGTTTGAAAGATTGTGTGAAGTCTATGATTTGAAAGGAGAAAAAGTATATGCGATCATAAGTTATATAGAAAATAAGTATAAGGATGAATTAGAAAATCTTGTTAGGAGGAGATTAAAGAACATAACTGAAGATGAAAGAAATTATTTGGAATACCTTGTAGATTGGTGTTGCTCAAGAAATGAGTTTGTAATTGGATATTTAGATAATTTTGCAAACAATATGCCTAAGGACAAAATAGAAGGACTAAGATTTCTCTTCAGAACTGGTTTACTAATGCTTGGAGGTTATACAACTTTTGGAAGTCGTGATAAAGCATACCACCATGACTATTGTTTCGTTCCGCTCTGGGCTAGACCAATACTTCAAGAAATCTTTAAAGAACTATCCAAAGTTCCAGAAGACGTGGAAACAGTGCTGGGAAGAATAGAAGAAGAGAAAAAAGTAAGAGATATCTGTCCGATATGTAATAGAAAAGTATTTTATGGAGAAAAATGGACGAAAGTTTTTGGTCGAGTTTTTCATGCATCTTGCTTTGAAAATAGAGTTGGGCTACTCAGGCCCACTGATGAAAGGTCTTTGGGAGAGATATTTAAAAGGTTAGAAATAATTCCTGGCGAATACTTGTGGGAAGTTTCCATCGGAGAAGACAAATATGCTCACCCATACTTGGGCAAAAGAAGAATAGATTTAGTAATACGAACAGAAGACGAAGACTGGGTTATAGAAATTGAAAGGACACTAAACTATGAGGCTATAGGTCAGGTAATAGTTTACGAGAACCTGTGGAAAGAAAGAAACCCGTATAGAAAAGTCAGAAAAGGAATAATATGCTTCACAGCATCAAAAGATTTGTTAGATGTAGCTAAAAAAGAAAATATAGAGGTCTTCTGTTATATTCAATAGCGTCAGAATAAAATGTTCATCAGTTCGTCATAACTTATTGGTTCAAGTCCTAATCTTCAACAAAGCTTAGTGAGGCCAGTTATCCTGACAGTATGTCTAATCAGATGAATAAAACTCTGAGTGAACTTAAACTTGAATTCAGCAACCTTAGGAATGCCTTAGAAGAAACGAAAAGGTATACTGAGGATGTTATTGAGGAAGTTTGAAATATTTTTATTAGGTTTTTGATTATTTTTTAATGATGCCTATGTGGTTTCACAGGGTAGATATAGGAGAGATTGAAAAAGCAAAGAAAGCAATGCCACATTATTTTGAGGTACTTTCTGGGAAAGAGAAGCCCAACTTTTTCTATACAGGACAGGTTAAGGTTAATTTTTCAGAAGATTATTCTCTTAATGAGCTCTGGAGAGCACATGATGAGGGTATGGAAAAGCTAAGAGAGAATGATTTAAGCGAGAGTCCCGAGAAAAGTTTGCTCGATCTCAAAGCTTTAATAGCAGACAGAATTCTTGAGAAATGTGAGCTTTGTGAAATTAAATGTCACGTAAACAGAAAGGAGAGTATTGGCTACTGCCGAGTTAAAGATACATTAATTGCAAGCGACTTTTTACACATTGGGGAGGAGCCTGAATTAATTCCATCGTACACCATATTCTTCTCAGGATGCAATTTTAGATGTGTATTCTGCCAGAACTGGGATATAAGTCAGTACAGGGTTGGATTGAAATATTCTCCAGAAGAAATGGCAACTAAAATTGCCGTTGCCTATGCTGAGGGGGCTAAAAATGTTAATTTTGTCGGAGGTGAGCCAACACCAAATTTACCTTTTATCCTTGAGACCCTCAGATACGTTAAAGTTCCAATTCCAGTGGTTTGGAACTCGAACATGTACATGAGTGAGATTACAATGAGGCTCTTGGATGGAGTGGTTGATGTTTATCTGGCTGATTTCAAATGGGGCAATAATGAAGATGCTCTTAAGTATTCAAAAGCTCCGCATTACTGGGAAGTTGTGACAAGGAACTTTCTCTTGGCTAAGAAGCACTATAAAGCGGAATTCTTGATAAGGCACTTGGTAATGCCAAACCATCTGGAATGTTGCACCAAGCCTATCTTAAAGTGGATATCAGAGAATCTTGGAAAGGAAGTCAGGGTGAACGTGATGTTCCAGTACAGACCAGAGTACAGAGCTGATAGATACCCGGAAATTGCCAGGAGATTGAACTATGATGAGATGAAGAGAGCCGCTGAGCTTGCTGCAGAGTTCGAGCTGAAAAATGCAATGATAGGATGAAATGAGGTGATACGATGTATAATCCTATATCTGTTCCTGGAGGAATTTCCCCCGAAAAAGTTGCTCTCATTATAGTAGTATTTTTGGTGTTGTTTGTGTTGAAGACGTTATTAGAAAGATATTTTGAGAAAAGAAGCTTGAAAAAGGAAAGTTAACCTCCAGCTCTTGCTAACCTTAAAGTTCTCATAAACTTTTCAATTTCTTCTCCGTTTCCAGAAATTTCCACTTCATAGCGGGGCATCCCATAGAAAGGTTTAGTTTCTTTGATTTCCAGTTTAACTTCAGCATTTGATTTTCTTAAGATTATCTCGAGCTCCTCTGGTGGAATTGAGGTTATGATTGTACGCTTCATTTTATTTCATTACTCTAAGGGCAACTATTTAGATTTTTGGACTCAAGAAAGAAAAAGCTAAGTTCAAATAACTTTAAAAACTGAAATTTGCTTAAAAACTTGGGTGCATAGATTTGAAGGGAATTACTGAGATTCTCATCTTATCCCTTGTCCCCACTTTCGAAGGAAGATATGCAATAGTGTATGGAATTGCAAGAGGGTATCCTTTATGGGAAGTTCTCTTAGCGGCATTTTTAGGAGTTTTGTTGCTTTCTCTAACCCTGCCTGTACTGTTGCCCTTTATTGACATTATAATGCTTAAGCTTGAGGGAACATTTTTAGGAAAAGTGGCAGAGGCGTATTTAAAATATGTGCAACGGGTTAGGAAAAAGGCTCACCCATATGTAGAAAAATGGGGATTTTATGGGTTGATAATATTTGTTGCTGTGCCTTTGCCAGGTACTGGGGTCTGGACTGGGAGTTTAGCCGCCTATATCTTTGGCATGGAAAATAGGAAAACAATTCCCGCCTTGATTCTTGGCGGTTTGTTAAGTATAATGATTACATTAATCCCGAGCCTTGGATTTCGCTTTCTAACTTAGCAAGTATTATAAGAGTGTTTATAAATGTATTAAACTAAGAGGTGCTTAAAAGATGAGACTCCCATCCCATAAAACAAAAATAATTGCCACAATAGGCCCTGCTTCTAACTCAAAAAGCACAATCGAAAGGCTGATAAAGGCTGGAATGAATGTTGCAAGAATCAACTTTGCACATGGAAACTTTGAACAGCATGCAAAGACAATTGAAAGGATAAGAGAGGCTTCAGAAAGGTTGAATATTCGAGTTGCTATTCTTGGAGACTTACCGGGCTTAAAAATTAGAGTAGGCAGGCTCAAAGATGATGCCGTTGTTCTGCACAGAGGACAGACTGTGGTGCTGACAACTAAAGAGATAGAAGGGGATGAGACAACCATTCCAGTGGAATGTGAGACGTTTCCAAAACTGGTCTCTAAGGGAGATGTAATCTATCTGAGTGATGGATACATCACTTTGAAAGTTGAAGATGTTCAGGGAAATGACGTTATCTGCAAGGTAATAGTGGGGGGTACGCTTTTTTCAAGAAAGGGTATCAACATTCCAAAGATTAATCTTCCACTTGAGGCAATTACTGAAAGGGACTTGGAAATCTTGGAATTCATACTTGAGCATGACATTGATGCAGTAGGAATCTCTTTTGTCGGCTCAGCTTATGACGTTATGAAGGTCAAGAGATTTGCCGAAAAGAAAGGAAGGAGAATATTCACAATAGCAAAGATTGAGAGACCAGATGCTGTTAGAAACTTTGACGAGATACTCAATGTTGCAGATGGGATAATGATAGCACGTGGTGATTTAGGGGTTGAGATGCCAATAGAAAAGCTTCCAATAATCCAGAAAAAACTTATAAACAAGGCAAATTTTGTCGGAAAACCAGTTATAACAGCAACTCAGATGCTCGTATCAATGACTGCTGACAAAATCCCAACGAGGGCTGAGGTTACGGATGTTGCAAATGCTATCCTGGATGGAACCGATGCTGTCATGCTCTCTGAAGAAACGGCGATAGGTAGGTATCCTGTTGAAGCTGTAAGGATGATGGCAAGAATAGCGAAGACCACTGAAGCATATAGGGAGTCTTTCGGACATACGAGAATGCTTGAATGGAAGGAAAAGATACCAAGAAGGGGCACAATAAAAGATGCAATAACCAGAAGCATAATTGAAGCATTAAACACGGTTGATATAAAGTATATTCTAACACCCACAAGAACGGGTCAAACTGCTCGCTTAATTGCAAGATTCAAGCCAAAACAATGGGTTTTGGCATTTGCTGAAGATGAGAAAGTGTGTAACGGTTTAATGTTCTCTTATGGCGTCTATCCCTTCTGTGTTGAAGATACCACAAATGAAAGGGAGCTTATTCAACTCATAAAAGACCTCGGAATTGTAAAGACTAACGATACTGTGCTTTTGACCTCCGGGAAGCCAATAGAAAAGACAGTAGGGACAAATACAGTAAAGATTTTCACAATTGCTTGACTCTCGTTTATTTTTGTAGCAAATGAAAGAAAAGAGCAAAATCAAAGTAGCATCCTTGCATCAACTGCGACTGCTTCATCTTCATAAGCAAAGATTGGGTTGATGTCAAGCTCTTTAACCTCTGGGAGCTCGAGAGCCAATTCGCCAACTTTGACGATTATGTCTGCCAAAGCCCCAATGTTTGCTGCTTTTTCTCCTCTTGCACCAGCAAGGATTGGGTAAGCCTTGATTTCCTTAATCATTTCAAGGGCTTCTTCCTTTGTTATCGGGGCAACTCTAAAGCTGACATCCTTGAGGATCTCAACGAAGATACCACCGAGACCAAACATGACAGCTGGACCAAACTGTGGATCTCTAATCATACCAACGATAACTTCCTTTCCGAGTGGGAGCATCTTATAGACTATGACACCCCAAAGGTCTGCATCTGGCTTGTATCTCTTTGCATTTTCCATAATTGTTCTGAAGGCTTCTCTTGCCTCATCATCGTTTTTGATGTTGATCTTAACACCACCAGCGTCGCTCTTGTGTATAATGTGTGGTGAGACAATCTTCATGACAACCGGATAGCCAATTTCCCTTGCAAACTTAACGGCTTCCTCCTCATTCCTTGCAACCTTAAAATCTGGGGTTGGAATGCCGTAGAGCTTAAGAATCTCCTTAGCCTCTGGTTCTACAAGAGCTCTACCCTCAGCCTTGGCTTTTTCGATAATTTCTCTTGCTTTTGCAACCCTATCCATCCTTACCACCTCTAATTATCATGACTGCAGTTTCAACTATGTTTACAGTGTTAAAAGTCTTTCCATTGCTGGGTTAAGAGACACTGGAACCACCATCTAGTTAACGTCCCTAACCACTCCCCATTTTGTCCCTTCACGGAAACCTCATCATCAATGCTATGTGTATTTCTCTTCGTCTGTTGATGTTTGACTTTGATAGTGAAAATCCATGAGGCCAAGATACTCCCTCCATAGACAATCGAAGGACAGTTGCCGCACTGGATCATATAAACAACGACAGAGATTAAGGGGAGATATCTAATTGTAAATATCGCCAACCGCTTTAATTTTCTGTTCAGGATGGCAACGACATGGACAACTCCCCAAAGCCACAGGAGGACTAAGCTCCACCTTCCCGAAAGGAACCCCTCCTGATATCATCTGTCGGAGCTAATAGTCGTCAGATGAATTCAGAGGATAAAATAAACAAAGATAGCAAAAAGATAGGATTGGAGATTTTTTCTTAGGAGTAATCTCATCATCCTTCATCCCCTACTATTAGGTTATCATCCCCTGCATCATTTGTTGATTTGTTGTTTTCAAAAGTTTTAATGCACCGAGGACATGAATTGTGCCAAAGGCTAAAATTGCCAATGTTTGGAAAGGTGACTCTGTAAATGTCAGTAGCATTCCACTCCAAAATAAGAGGAGGTAGGTCATTATACTACCTTTCCACTTACTTGTAAGCTGTACAATCAGATAAAACGCAACACTCACCAAGGCAATTCTTGATGAAAATGATAGGTATATTAACGCCCCAAGGGTCAACCCATCGACCAAATGAGGAGGTCTTAATGCCTTGGCTAGTATTAGGAATCCAAAGATTATAAGCCAGCCCAATACGCTACTTTTTGTTTCTGCCATTATTGTACTCCAGAATAAGAGAACATACGGCAAGCCCAAGTAAAGATTCAGCAGATACTCAAGCCGCTTCTGCTCAAGGGTGCTAAATGTAGCAAAATACACTAACACAAAAACAAGCACCAACACAGGAATAAAAACTAAAAGAAAGGCAGGAATTTCCCCAAAATTCATGACTCATCCCCCACAATTAAGTTGTTATCTCCCGAGTTATCAGGAGGTACTGGCTCCATTAAGCCCCTCCAGTAGAGCTCAACCCAAGTTTGGATAATCCATGAAATTCCAGCGGTGTAAGCAAATTCTCCAATTGAGGATACTACTGTCATTACAGATTTTGGATTTTCTTTTACTGCGCTCCAAACTGCTTTTCCAACTCCAACTGCCACTGAAATTACATCCTTAGAAGAAATGTGAATATCCCCTCCAAGATTCCTTGGGTTCATTTGTACCACGAACATTATTGGTTCTTGGAGGGTGTTTAAGTAAGTTTTCACTGCTATTGGTGTTCCTGGATTTATGTCGCTTAAGTCTACTGGAACCCTCTTCTGTAATTCATCATTAATTGGAATTGTGAAAGTGAACACTCCCGTAGAGTACGAGTTTAAAGTTAAACTGCTCGGACTCGGAGTCACCAAATTATCAGCACTGCTCTTATCGTAAATCTCGCCACCGGCAAAGTAAATGTTAGTAATCCAAATGTCTTCTGTGGTCTCTCCCAAGTTATCTACATCAACACGACAGGACACTGAATTTACATCCTCTGTAACGAATTCTGGATTGCAAGTCATTACCGCACTAATACTTCCCTGTGAATTCACCCTTATCACTTTTTCATCCTCTTCTTGACCGTTAACTACGAGGTAAAACTTGTAAGTGCCTGGATTTGCGAAGGTGAAGTCAAACCAGTCTTGGTATTCTCCAAGAGGATCAAAGTCAACCTCAGCCTCCTTGACCTTAATAACACTATGCCACACTCCATCCGGCGAAGTGTAAACATAATACACCCTAACCGGAATAGAGTACCTTGGGGCGTTCTCATCATTCCTGACAGTAAGAGTGAACCTCGCCTTAACACCCACTGACACATCACCACTAACTATACTGTTTTTGCTTTCTCTCCAATGCTTCAATTTCTCTAATAGCCTGCTGAAGCATCCTCAAGGACTTCCAATAAAGAATGAATGTAAACACTGCCACTATCCAGACAAGAATTTCTTTTATTCCTGCTAGGAAAATCATCACTAAAACTATGAGTGCTGGAATGTGAATATGTTTCCATTTCTGTCTTAGGTAATCGACGCCTAAAATGCTCCTTACAACTCTATAAATTAAGTAAATTGCAAGAATAGAAGCAAGTACTGATGCAGTTCCTTTTCCTTGAGCTGCTGAAACATTACTGAATGCATATAGTAAAGAAAACCACGGAGCTAGTATCATTAAAGTAGCGCTACCTTCATAATCCCCCATCATACTCTGAAGTACCCATGTAATTATTAGAATAACAACATAAAATAGAGAGATTGCAAAAAATATCAAAAAGGAAAACTCCCCATACATTACCCTTTACCCCCCTATAACGTTGTTTTTATCAGTTTCTACAAAGTCCCTTGAATATTTCCACAACCACCATATCTCTTTTCCAATTTTAACTAACTTCTCAATTGCAATCCAGATAGCATTTTTGGGAGCTTCTATGGTAGATTTGACTGTATCAAGGAATTCTTTTGCTTTTTTTGCTTTTTCTATTTTTGAATCTATGCTTCCCGAATCTGTTGTTTCTATAATCTCTATTAAGTCTGCCACTGTAATTGAGGGTGTAAGTCTAGCTTGTATGTAATATGAATGACCAGCTAATTTATACGAGAAGTCCCATGAGCTATCAAAATAATACATTGCAAATTCGTCATTTAGTGTAAATTTGATTTCTATGTCCTCTTTAGTGTCTGCTGGAGTTATTCCTACTACTGGTGGTTGTGGATCAACTGTTAGTGTAGGCGCATTTATTTGCCCGTAAGAACCCCATATAACCTTAGTTCCAAAAATTACTTCTTCCAATTTGACTTCTTGATATTCTTGAATGTTTTTGCCTTCTATATGTATTATACAACTAACATAACTTCCCAATCGTATTGTTGAGGAATAAGTGTCCCCATGACACTCCATTTCTGCAACTATGTCTTTTGGAACGTTGTCTATCACAGAAACTTTAGCAGAATCGAGGGGACGTCCATTTACTTTCAGAGTGAATGTATAATTGCCAGAAGCATGTAGATCTAGTGTAAATTGCTCGTGGAATACATCATCTTTAGAGAGTTTTGTTATGAAAGTGTAAACTGGCACACCATCTTTATCAACTACCTCTACCAAAGTGCTCTCAATACCCTCAGAGACCTTCTTTACAAAGACGTCAAATAGTACTGTTCCATTACTTTCTAGCTCTGATGGAGTTGCAAATAAAGAGCCCTCAAAAACTTTTTCTCCAATTGTTAAATCCCTCGTTTCACTGTCTTTTACTTCTCCGTTATATAGTACTTTTGCTTCTGCTGTATAATCTCCAGCCTTGACATTGCTCCAAGTGAACGTGTACTCTGAATCATCAAGATAGTCTGGGCTTATTGACTTTTCCTCAGAATACACTACCTCCCCAGAATTCTTATCTCTAACCATCAGCTTTAACATTGCAGTAATCCCACTGCTAATTGAATTATACACCCTAACACCAAACGTCACATTATCACCCTCAACAGGACCCTCCGGACTATAATAAAACCCAGTAATCTTCAAAGTACTGCCAATTGGTGGACTGCTGTCATCATCTTCCACCTTTATCGTCCCCACTGCATATGTTGTCCCATCAACCTTCGCGTAGTATGTTCTTTCACCTGGTGTACTGAAAGTTAACTGTAGAGTCTTGGTTTTAGTTTCACCAGCTGGAACTGTGAGTGTACCCTCTTCAGATTCCCCTCCAGCAGTTACCAGCAAGTTGAACGTTTTATCACTCGTCATGTAATTGGTTATCGTGAAAGTTAACTCTACTGGCTCATTAACTTTCACTGTAGTATCTGAAACGGAAACTTTAACATCGAAGAGTTCAATCGTTTTAGTTACAGTTTTTACAACCTCCGCAGTTCCACCACAGCCCGCTGGAGTGCTTAAAACTTCCTCCCTACCGGGAGCACTGTTAATGCCACTGCACCATTTGGTGTATGTAACCTTTATGGTCTTGCTGAGCGTTACCTCTTGAGCATTAGTAGGAGCATCCTCCCTGAAATATTTCCCAACAGGTAAGGTTACTGTTTTACTCTCCCCAGCTCCCAAATCAAATGAACCATATTCCTTTTTCCCGTCAATGTAAATGATAATGTTAGTTGCTTGTGCATTTTCAGCCTTTACAGTAACCTTTACCTTGTATTTAACCTCTGAGGGTGTAACCGAGTGAACAATAATCTCCCCACTAACATGCAGTTTAGTCTCATCACCAACATCTAAAGCCCTCAATGCTAACTCGTCTATCTGCATCATTTGGTGTTGATTTGTTTGTTCTGTATCACCGGGATTCTTGGTGTTGGGATTCATTTTTGGATCTCTTGGTGGTTGTGGGGGAAGTATTATTGGTTCGCACTTATTCTTAATCCTCTTAATAACGCTTTCACCTTTTGTAACTACCAAAGCCTCTTTTAATTCACTAATTTTCTCATTTAACTGCCAGTTTAGTTCAATGTCCTTGTTTCCAAACTGCTTTGCCAAAAGCAGGGAGTGAATTTCTCTAATTAATTGATAGGCCTCAAGAGGAGACTTCCAGTAGTATTTAGTGACATTATATTCGGAGGTGCACTCTTTGCTGTCCACTTTAACAAGTTCCCAAGTTTCGAACTCTAATGCATTGCCGGTTAAATGCTTAATGTTCTTTACTTGCGGTATTCTAATGGGGAGAAGAATTGATGTAGTGCTTTCCCCTACAGGCTGATGTATAGGCTTTGGAGGAAGAATCAAACTCTCCTTTTTGCCAGCCAAAGAACCCGTTATTAATGAGTACACTTTACTTTGGAGTTTGTTCAGTGAGGTTAGTTGTTCTTCAAGTGTTCTGTTATAGTAAGCTTTGTAGAAATTTATCCACTCATCGGTTAAAAGTGGATTTATCATCTCTTCTCCTTGAGGAGTACTCCCATTCACCGGATTTCTCCACTTCCATTTTTCTATTGCCCATGCTTCGTAGTGGTTGTATTTGAATGCTACTTGTACGAAGGCTGTGGAGAAGTTTTCCAGAAATGCCGTGAGGTTGAAGTCTTCGGTAATGTTTTCAGCGTTTTGAGCAATGTACTCTTGCAATGCTTGTATCTCTTCATCACTCCAGCCTTGTTGTTTTAAGAGTTGTACCGTCTCATCAGGTAATCCGTTCTCACTAATGTTCTGAGCCATTTGTCTTAATTCTTCTGCTGTATAATAAGTCTTAACTCCAGAATTCTTTAATTCCTCTAAACTCTGCCAGATTAATGCAGAAATTTGAGCTGCGTTGGAGGAACCATTCCGAGAATTCTGGATCAATTGTAGTGCCAAGCTTTGAGTCTTATTAGCATTAATGGTTGAGTTGAGCTTAACAATTAATTCAGCTTCCTTGTTTAGAATATTCCAGAAGTCCTCATAAACCTCATCCTCCTGGGTTTCTGCCAGCACAAAGCTTTGACTTACTGCAGCACTAAAGCTCAACCCCAATATCAAGGCCATTAACATGATACTCAATGCCCTCCTCATAACATCACCCCTATAAGTAGTCACGATATAGAGAAATGCACCTTTTATTTATAACTTTTGTTCTACGGATTTTACACACCATTATAAATAGTAATCAAAAACTGAAGAGAACAAAAGAACACACGAACACAATAATACTTCAACTCAGCTTGAAGCTGTCGGTCTCTATAAATAGTATGAAAGCCAACTATTTTTTGGTGATGAATAATGAGGAAGAAAATTTTAGCTGGAATTTTTGCACTCTTTTTGCTCTTGGCAATGATAGTGTTACATCAAACAAGGGCTGCAGATGAGAGTGGGACTTTGGTGCTTTACGACTCTGCACGCATTGGGGTTGTTGAGGAAACAATTATCTTAGACCTCAAAAAGGGATTCAACGAAGTTCCTCTTGAAGAGATTGAAGGTTTAAATATTGAGGAAGTTACACTAAAGCCTTTAAGCGATAAAGTTACGGTCTTGGGAATTATTTCGCAGGCATACCCAAGCAGAGGTGTGTTTGAAGCAAACATTGGAAAAACAGTCACAATAAAGCTGAAAAGTGGCGAGAGGATAACGGGAAAATTTTTAGGCTACAAAGACGGTAAGATAGCAGTTCAGGGAGATTCTTACTATCTGATTGAGCCTGAGGAAGTTGCATATATGAAGCTCGCTGAACTTGGAAGCAAAGCCAAAGCCCAAACTTATGCCATTATACGGGCTGAGGAAGATGGAAAGTATAAGTTCAAGCTGATTTACAGAGTTCAGTCGATTGGCTGGAGCTCAAGGTATAAGCTTTACCTAACCAACAAAGCCCTGCTCTTTGGATATATAGTGATTGATAATCCTACGAACAAGACATTTGAAGACTTTAAAGTCATGCTCGTTTCTGGAGAAGTAAACTTCTATGCTCCCCCACAAGTCGTTATGGAAAGGGTTTATGCGACAGTAGAAAAAGCAGTTGTTGGAGTTCCAGAGCAGCCTCAAAAAATTGAAGCATTCTACCTTTACAACCTTGGAATGCTCAGTGTAAACCCCTTTGAAAAGAAGATGATACCTTACATTACCCAAGAGACATCTTTTGAAAGGGAGTATCTATACGAGAGTTATCCCCACGGTAGAAGTAATGAAATTTACGAAATTGTATCATTTAAGACTGAGAAAGTGCTTCCAGCTGGCATTGTAGAGATTTACAAAGAAATGAACGATACAACAGTTTTAATTGGCGAGCAGAAAATTGATCACACCGCTAAAGGCGATATATTGAGGCTCAAGCTTGGAAGAGATGTAGATTTAAAAGGCAAAACAGAAATCCTTGAACAGAGAAGAGAAAACGACTCAACGTACTACAAAGTGAGGATTACAATTGAGAACTTTGGAAACGAGACGAAGGAAGTTATTGTCAGACATTACAAGTGGAGTGGCAAAATATTGAGCTCTACTGTAGAACCAATAAATGAAACAGTACATTATGTGGAGTTCAAAGTAACTGTAAAGCCAAGAGAAAAGAAGGAAATAGTGTTCGACTATAGAGTTTAAGCCTTTCTGAGAAGAATCTCGAAGGCCTTTTCTTCTTTTACTACCTCCAATACAAGGCTCTTGTCGTAGTCAATAAAACGAGTGCTTTTGAGGGTGTAACCCTCCTCCTTTAAATGCTCGTATATCTTGAGACCAAGCTCTCCAAAGATTTCTGCAGCCAGGGTTGCAAAGCTTGGCTCTTTTATCCCAATCTCTTGATGATACCTCCGCGCAAGCTCAAAAACGTCCATGCTACCACCTCAATATTAGGTATGTTCTTGTGAATTTATAGGTTTCTCCATTTAATGGTATCGCAGAGCGAAATCTTTAAAAGTCCTCATCGTTACTAACTTTAGTGGTTAAAATGGACAATGCGAAAAAGAAGGGAAAGCAGTATTTCAAAAAGGGCAAGGTTCTGTGGGTGCTGAAATATGGAGATAGACTTTATGGAAAAGTGTTAGGTACTTATCCCTATTACGTTGAGGTCAGCATAAAAAGTGGAAAAAACAGATGCACTTGTCCTATTGGGAAAGACTGCAAGCATGTATTTGCTGTATTGGAGGCTTTTGAGAACGGGAGATATTTTAAGACGCCAAATCCCTTGGCAGAAGTTTCGCCTCAAGCTGTTGTGGATGAGATTATTTTTGAAAATCCTGAGATTGGAAGGTCTATTATTTTAAAAGAGCTTACTTACTATATAAATCACGATGAAAGTGGAAGCGAAGTTGCGAGGCTATTCAGGAAAGCTTTTGCTCTGCTAAAGATGGAGTTTTCTAAAGAATTTTACGAATCTCTGCTCATACAGTTTGAAGAATTTAAGAAAGTTTTCTATGATTATGGGCTCACGGAGGAAATTGAGAGAGAGCTTGAGAAATTTAAATGCTCTCTATGAATCTTCTATCTGACAGGTGCTTACTATTGTTTGAATTGTTTGATATACTAAACATTATATTTATATTTGTTTGTTTAGCTTGATAAACAACTTTATAAAGGATAAATATGTAGCTTATGGCATGAGACCCGAAATAGCCAAGGTGTTGATAGAATGGCAAGAGAGCTGGACTCCTCCTCTAATAAAAAGAGAGTTTGATACATCACTTATCCTCCAAAATATCAACAAAGTGATAACATTTGCGGGATGCCGGAGAGTGGGAAAAACGTACTTAATGTTTCAGCTGATAAACGAGCTTTCAAAAAAAATTCCAAGGGAGGAAATATTTTACATTAATTTTGAAGACGAAAGACTCGAAAAGAGAATCGAGACATTAACGGAGCTGATACCGACAATTGAGGAGCTATTTGGAAAAAAAAGCTCCTTTTATCTCTTTCTTGATGAGATTCAAAACATAGAACGCTGGGATTTATGGGTTAGACGAATCAATGACTCACGAAGAGATATCAAGCTCTTCTTAAGCGGTTCTTCTTCAAAACTTTCAAGCAAAGAAATACCAACGAGCTTGAGAGGAAGGGCTTTAACATTTGAAGTTTTTCCACTCAGTTTTAGGGAGTTTTTGAAATTTAAGGGATTTAACATACCAGAGAACATTGAATTCAGTGATAAAAAATTTGAACTTTTAAACCTTTTGAGAGAATATCTACTCTATGGTGGATTTCCAGAGGTTGTTCTTGTAAATGACGTGAGAATAAAGCGCATGCTTGTAAGAGAATACTTCAATACAATAATATCACTTGATGTGGTTGAGCGATATAATGTTAGAAATTCCGAAGAGCTCAGAACATTTATCCGTCTGCTTCTTAACTCGGAGTATTTCAGCCTCAGCAAGCTTGAGAAAATTATGAAGAGTATGGGCTATTCAATAAGCAAGGCTACTCTCTCAAACTATCTCCGTTACCTTACTGAATGCTACTTTGCCTTTCCAGTTGAGATTTATGCCCCAAAGGTGAAGCTCAGAATACAGTATCCTAAAAAGATATACTTTGTTGATACATCGTTTTTAACTTTCTTGAGTGTCAAATTCAGCGACAATATAGGAAGACTTATGGAAAACGCAGTTTTCGTGGAGTTAATGAGAAGGGGATACACTCCAAGTTATGCAAAAGAAAGCAACTGGGAAATTGACTTTGTAATACCTGAAAAAGAACTGTTAATCCAAGTGAGTTATGATGTTAGTAATCCAGAAACCATGGAACGGGAAATCAAAGCACTTATCTCAGCTTCCAAAAGATTTGGCTGGAGTAATTTACTCCTCATAACATGGGATTATGAACACTCCCTCAAGTTCAATGGGAAAGATATTAAGCTTGTTCCTCTCTGGAAGTGGCTACTTGAAATGTAGCTTTTTACCCTGTATCCAAATAGTCCAGCAAGCTCTTTGCCTTGATATTTCTTTTCAACGTGTCATAAATTTCTTTTCCGTCAAAATCGAAGGAATACTCAACGTTAATCTCATCAAGGAAGAATTTCATTATCTGAAAGGCATATTTTGATTTGTTTCCTTCCATCTCTACAGCTATAAAGGGCTTACCACGATTTCCAATTATTACATCAAAATTCAATCTTACGCCTAAATCCACATCAATAAAGCTTATCTTTTCTTGTGTTTTGAACTTTTTCACAAGAGCGCTTGGAAATCGTGATTTTAGCCTTTCTATGAGTTTTATTGCCTTCTCATACTGCTCTTCGGTGAGCTCAGCCTTAAGCTTAATTCTCTCAATTATCATTATCTCACCCACAATGGGAATCTAAAAAACCCTTATAAACTTTGCATCACCTAAATAGAACATTAGAGGGTGAGAAAATGAAAGCGATTTATAGAGAAATGTGCCCAAATTGTGAGGATAGAATTAGTGATGAACGCTTGTATAAGAAGCATCCGTGTGATGTTTGCCTTGATGAAGAAATTCAGGCTGAAATTTACTTTGATTTAATAACGGGCGTTAGAGAAGCTCTCAAACTACGTGGAACACTAAAGCACTGGGATGAAATTTACAAGCTTGAGAAAAGGTTGAGGGAGATTGAGGAGCTCTTTGAGAAAGCCACAGGTTTCAACTTCTGGAGTGCCCAAAAAACCTGGGTAAAGAGACTAATTAAAAACAAGAGCTTTTCCATCATAGCCCCAACAGGTATGGGTAAGAGCGTTTTTGGATCATTCATGGCGTTGTATTATGCTAAAAAGAAAAAGAAGAGCTATATAGTCTTACCAACAACACCGCTTGTGGTGCAGACAATTAAGAGGGTAAAGACATTTGCAGAAAGAGCTGGCGTTGAAATCAACCTTGCCTATTACCACGGTGGCATGAAGAAGAAGGAAAAGGAGGAAATGATTGAAAAGATCATGAACGGGGATTTTGATATTCTCATAACTTCAGCCCAATGGCTTGCGAGAAACTTCGATGAGATGCTCAAGGATAAGAGGTTTGACTTCATTTTTGTTGATGATGTTGATGCATTTTTGAAAGCCTCAAAGAACATTGACCGCTCCCTTATTCTGCTCGGCTTTACAGAGGAGATAATCCAGAAGGCTTGGGAGATCATAAGGTTGAAGAAGCAGATGGCAAAATTCCTCAATGGCAACAGCCCAGACAAGCAAGAGCAGCTCAATGAACTCAACAAGCAGATTAACAAGCTTGAGAGAGAAATAAGAAAATTCAAGCGTGAGAATAAGATTGGAGTATTAATTGTAGCTTCAGCAACTGGAAGAGCAAGAGGGGATAGGATAAAGCTCTACCGTGAGCTTTTGGATTTCGAGGTGGGAAGCGGAAGGTCGGCGTTGAGAAATGTTGTTGACAGCTATCTCTTCCCAGAGAAGCCAATTGAGGAACATGTTGAAGAGATTTTGACAAAGCTCGGTAAAGGCGGATTAATTTTTGTCCCAATTGATCAGGGAATCGGTTATGCTGAGAGGCTTACACAATACCTCCAAGAGAAAGGCCTTAAGGTTGAGCTTGTCTCTGCAAGAAACAAGAAAGGCTTGGAGAAATTTGAAAATGAAGAAATTGACTATTTGGTTGGTGTTGCGACCTATTATGGAACCATAGTTAGAGGACTTGACTTGCCGCACTTGATTAGATATGCAATCTTTACAGGTGTGCCGAAATTTAGATTCAGCCTTGATTTGGAGCAACCCACAATTTACAGAGTTTTAGGACTGATGAGTGAAGTCATGGAGTTCCTTGATGAAGAAGACAGGAGAGAAGGTGAAAGATTATATGCTCGCTTAAGGCGTTTGATTAGAAACATTCCCCAGTTTGAATTGATGAAGATTGAAGAGGCATTGGCGGAAGGCTTGCCTTTGGAAGGATTCCACAGCCATGTTTTGGAGGTCTTTAGACAAGCTGTTGAGTTCTTGAGGAGAGTTCTGAAGAAGGAGGAAGTGCTCAAGCGCATAGAAGAAGACCCATTCGTCAGCCTCAAAGAAGAGGAAGGAAAATGGTACATTGAGATTCCAGATGTTAGGACTTACATCCAGGCAAGCGGAAGAACTTCACGTCTCTTCGCTGGTGGAATTACAAAGGGACTGAGCGTAATAATAGTTGACAACGAAAAGGTCTTCAACGGTTTGAAGAGACAGATGAGGTGGCGCTTTGCTGAGTTTGAAATGAAGCCGTTTGAAGAGCTTAACCTTGAGGAGCTTCTTAAGGAGATCAATGCCGATAGGGAGAAAGTCAGGCTGATTCTTGCCGGAAAGATAAGTGAGAAGACCAAGGACTTAGTTAAGTCTGCCCTCATGATAGTTGAATCTCCAAACAAAGCCAGAACAATAGCCAACTTCTTTGGACAGCCAAGCAAGAGAAGGATTGGCGACTTGGTGGCATATGAAGTCAGCATAGGCGACAGGATGCTGACGATTTTAGCAAGCGGTGGGCATATGTTCGACCTCGTTACAACGGAAGGTTATCACGGCGTCCTCATAGAGGAGGGAGATGGAAAGTTCCACTTCATACCAGTCTATGACACGATTAAGCGCTGTAGGGACTGCGGTCATCAGTTCGTTGACTGGGAGGAGAAGGGGGTCTGCCCGAGATGCGGCTCAAGGAATGTTAGGAATGCTCTTGAGAATGTAATTGCAATGCGTGAAATAGCTCAAGAAGTTGATGAAATTCTCATAGGAACTGACCCAGATGTCGAGGGGGAAAAGATTGCATGGGATATCAGGAATGTTCTAAGTCCCTACACTCCAAACATCAAGCGCATTGAGTTCCACGAGGTTACAAGACCAGCCATATTGAAAGCCTTGAATAAAGCGAGAGACGTTAATGAGTTCAGAGTTAATGCCCAGCTGGTGAGAAGAATAGAGGACAGATGGATTGGATTCGAGCTCAGCCAAAAGCTCTGGGAGGTCTTTGAGAGCAGAAACTTATCAGCTGGTAGAGTTCAAACACCCGTTCTTGGATGGGTGATACAGAGATACAAGGAATTCGTCGAGAGCGAGACAGACTTCATGGCATTAACTTTGGAGAACGGCTTAAGCGTAACCCTTGAAGGTGTCAAGGAGGAAGTTGGGGAAGTAACTATTGAAGATGTCCAAATCGAGGAGAAGGAAATCAATCCATTCCCACCATATACCACAGATACGATGCTCCAAGATGCCTCAAGGTTTTTAGGGTTCTCGGCGACTTACACGATGCAGCTTGCTCAAGACCTGTTTGAGCTGGGTCTGTGTATAACACCAGATACCCTTGTAACTCTTGCAGATGGTCAGATAATGAGAATTGAAGATGCTGTGAAGAGCAAAGTGAAGGAACTTGCTGGAGTGAACGGATTCAAAGCAAAGAATGCTGAAGTTACTGACCTCTGGAGGGTTAAGTGGAACGACGAGATTAGAGTCATAAAACTGAAGAATGGCTACAAAATAAAGGCAACTCCAGATCATGGATTATTTGTAATGAGGGATGGCAGGATTGGATGGGTGTCCGCAAAGAACATCATGCCCGGTGATTACGTTGCCTTCTCCTATGACATTCGTGGAGAGGAAGGCAGAGAGTTCACACTGCTTGAGCTCTTGATTGAGCTTGGCATAACTGATGTGATGATTCAGTTTGATGAAGCTTTTGACGACATAATAGCACCGCTCATAAAGAAGAACATCAAGACGAGTACGAAGTATAAGTATTTAAGAAATCGTGCCGTTCCTCTGAAACTGCTGATTAAGTGGGGAGTTGACATTAAAGCAGCAGAAAATCATGTAGTTGGACTTTACAAACAGCGTGCTGGAGCAAAGAAGATACCTAACATAAAGCTCGACGAGAAGTTCTGGTATCTCTTTGGCTTGATTTTAGGTGATGGAAGCATAAAAGAAAGCAAAATTGCGGTGTCTCAAACCCCACTCAAGCAGGTAAAGGAAATAATTGAAGAAACCCTTCCAGTACATGTTTTTCTAACAAAATCCCAGGCAGTGTTCTCTAACTCACTGCTTGCCGAGCTCTGTAAACGTTTAGGAGCAAGAAGCGGAGAGCTTCATCCAATCGTATTTTCCCTTCCAAAGAAGCAGATAAATGCCATGATTGCTGGATATTTTGATACTGATGGTTGCTTCTCCCTCTTAAATGACAAAAGAGGCCCTAACTTTAGAGCTCTGCTGACATCGAAAAGAAGAGATGTTCTTGAGAAAATCGGCATTTACATGTACTCAATTGGGATACCTGTTTATATAAGAGATGATAAAAGGACTGGCGTAGCTACTCTAACGGTCAGCAATAGACATCTGGAAAAATTCAGAGAAGAAATTGCAGCCTTCTTAAGGATACGCAAAAGTCAGTTTGAACAAGCATATCAAACATACAGAAAATTCAGAAAGGAGGGACATGGTGATATTCTCCCAGTTGGGAGCATATTCAAAAAACTTAGATTCCCAAAAGGTGCTAAGGCTGAGATTCTAAGGAGACATAAAATTGACATCTGGAACTGGCTCAAGGAAAATAGCAATGGTATACCAAGAGAGAAACTTAAAGTTGTCCTTGATTATGCTGAAGAATCTCCAGAAAAAGAGTATCTCAAAAGTTTAGTCGAGTCGAATGTTACATGGGTAGAGGTTGCTGGGATTTCAGATGAAGAATACAGTGGCTACCTCTATGACTTCACAACAAGCACAGAGAACTTCTTTGCGAATGGAATGCTATCACATAACTGTACATATCACAGAACTGATTCAACTCACGTCAGCAACACGGGTATTGAAGTTGCAAAGGAATACATTAGCGAAGAAATTGGAGAAGAATATTTCGCTCCAAGAAAGTGGGGTGAAGAGGGAGCACACGAGTGTATAAGACCCACAAGACCAATTGACACCGGAAGATTGATGCAACTGCTGAGAGATGGTGTCATTACCCTCGCAAGGGGACTCACAAGAGATCACTTCAGGCTTTATGATATGATATTCAGGCGCTTCATGGCATCACAGATGAAAGCTGCAAAAGTTCTCTATGAAAAAGCGGTGATTGATGCAAAAGTTGCCAAGACTGAGATTGAAGGATATATTAAAGTGATCTTTGATGGTTGGACTAAGTTAAGGGCACCGCCATTAAGGCAGCTGCCAAAGCTTGAGAAAGGACAGAGACTCAAAGTCGTTGAGGTTAAGAAATGGAGAGCACCGAAAGTTTCCCTCTACACCCAGGGTGATTTAATTGCTCTTATGAAAGAGCGCAAAATTGGAAGACCTTCCACATATGCAAAAATCGTCAAGACATTGTTAGATAGACACTATGTTATTGAAACAAAAGGAAGGAAGAAGTTAGTTCCAACGGAACTTGGAACCAAAGTTTATCACTATCTCATAAGCAAATATAAGGAGCTTGTCAGTGAGGAAAGAACAAGACAACTTGAAGAGCTCATGGACTTGGTAGAGGAAAACAAGGCAGACTATCAAGAGGTACTTAACAATATGTATGCAGAGATCAGACAGTATATTTTGAAGTGATCCTTCTTCTTTGTTGTCTTTGTCTGTTTTACAACTATTGTTGTTAGTAATATATTGCTCTTTTTGGTCAATATTGTTGTCTTAACCAAAAAATTTAAAATTAAGATTGAGTAAAAGCTTTGTATGTCGGTGCAATATGGATAAAATCAAATGGAGTCATGCTCAAATCAGAGGTTTAAATAAGACGTAAAACTAATTGAGTTGGAAAAAAGTTATATACTTTAAGCTCCCATACTATTTTGACAGAAATATGATGGTGGTAAAAATGGCAAAAGATAGAATGGTAGAACTTTTACAAGAACATTTTGAATTGAACTTATACGAAGCAAGAGCATATGTTGCCTTGGTTGCGTTTGGAGTTCTTACTCCAGCAGAGTTGGCAAGCGTTTCTGAAGTCCCAGCACCAAGAACTTACGATGTGTTGAGGAGCTTGGAGAAGAAGGGCTTTGCCATCAGTCAGCCAGGTAAGGTTAACAAGTACAGGCCGGTTCATCCAAAGAACATCCTTGAGAAGTTCATTGAAGAGTGGCAGGGGAGGATTAAGGAAGAACTTGAGGCAAAGAAGAAGGCTAAGGAGGAGTTACTTGAACTCATGACACCATTGATAGAGACAGAAATTCCAAAGTACGGTGTTGAAAGGGTTTGGGTTGTCAGGGGAATCAGAAACTCAACACTCAAGACAAAAGAAATGCTCGAAGGAGTTCAAAAAGAGATACTTCTTGCAGATGATGGTTATGTCGCGATAAATCTTGAGGATGACCTCATTAAAGCTATCGAAAAGGGTATTACCGTTAAAATTGTTGTTACCAAGCAGATACTCCCGAGACTTCAAGCATCAAAACTAATGGATTACTACAAAAACGGAAAGTTTGAACTTAAGGTTATTGACACTCTTGAACTGCCAATGCTAATCTGTGATGAGGAAGTGTTCTTTGCATTGGAAGACATGGCTGCCAGATACTTTAACTATGAGACCCAAGTTTGGATCAAGGACTTCAGAGTTGTCAGCCTCTTTAGAGGAAAGTTCGATGAATATTGGGAAAAGGCAACAAAAGTCTGATGCATTTTTCTTTTATACATATTTAAATTTCTCTTCTTCAGGAGTTTTTTGTTTGATTCTCCAGAAAATTTTCCCGCCTCTTTGAAAGCTCTCAACTTTTCCCTGTTCTGTTAATCTGAGTAATAGCTTCCTAACCTCTGCAAGGGAAATCTTTGTTTCTTTCGATATCTCCTCAGTTGTTAGCTCTTTCCCTTCAAGAATCTCTAAAATTTTTAAATGCCTCATTTTTCACCCTCCAGTTTTTTGTATCTTTCTAAGATGTCAATTATCTTTTCCATGACTTTTAAGTGCTTTTCAAGCTTTTCAATATCATCAGGCAAGTTATTTGCAAGTATTTTCAGCTTCTCCATTAATATCTGCTCAATACCTTTCAGCTCAGCCTTTTTCTGTTTTTCCCTGTGTTCACATACAGGGCAGAAAACCTTTCCATTTAATTCAAAAAGAGGAGAACCACACTTAGGACAGTGTTTATCGAGCATTTTTGCTCCGGAAAGTAGGAGAGGTGTTATTATCTTTCTAATCTCCTCATCGCTTAATGCCATTGTTACTCACCACTCAACAGTTGGAATACATCAACCAACGCTTTCTTTCCCAGACGTGAACGTGTTATTCTGTCTGAAATCTCTGCTATGTCAAATGCTATGATTTTGAAGTTCTTTTTAATCTCTTCGAGGATATGAAGAAGCTCTTCTAATGTGAGCTCACCATGCTGAAAACGGGCAATTTTGTACTCAGGTAGGAGGACATCCAAATCAATGGTGAGATAGATTTCCTCTCCAAGATATTTTTTGACATCCTTAATGATTTCCTCTATTGGATGATTTTTCAGGCTCTTGTATGCTCTCCATTTACCTCTTATTTTTCTACTTCTGGGTAAGGCTGGGAATATCTTAACCCGTCTTGTCCACAATTCGGTACCTTCTGTGGTAGGTATCATCAGAACAGGGCCGATAATTGAAGCCTTTTCAATTATTCTCTCGGAAAGGGCATAAGCGAGCCAAGAACCATGATCCAAATAATCATGCATTAGGTCAGTGTGAGCATCTATACTTATGACTGCTCTCGGCTTGAGCTTTTGGACTATACCATAAGTTGCAAGATGATCTCCAATTATATACGTCCTGTCAACTGGCAATCTCTCAGAAAGTAATTCAATGGTATTTGATTCAACAATCATGTAATCTTCAATAAGTTTGTTCTTTCGAAGAAAATTGAGAACATACATGACACCTTCTCTATTTGGCTTTTCTCCAAACGGAATAAATGTAACCATCGTAACTCCCGAAATTTAATTCAGTGAACTCCTTTTAAACTTAGTCCAGTGCTCTCTACTTATGTATTTAAACTTACTCAATTATGTTTACAAATTCTTGTCAAAAATTTTGAGAGTTAAAGTTAAAAAGTGTGCAATTGATGTTAAGGTGAAAGCTTTAGATGGAGGAGTTCAAGATGATTCTACAAGTTGCTTTAGATCTGACCGATATTGAACAGGCTATTTCTATAGCAGAGAAAGCTGCTCGTGGCGGTGCTCATTGGCTTGAGGTTGGAACTCCACTCATTAAAAAAGAGGGAATGAGAGCAGTTGAGCTCATGAAGAGACGCTTTCCAGATAGGAAGATAGTTGCCGACCTAAAGACCATGGACACTGGAGCTTTAGAGGTCGAGATGGCAGCGAGGCATGGAGCAGATGTAGTTTCTATTCTTGGTGTTGCTGATGACAAGACAATAAAAGATGCACTCATGGTAGCGAGAAAATATGGAGTAAAGGTAATGGTTGATCTGATAGGTGTTAAAGATAAAGTCAAAAGAGCCAAAGAGCTTGAAAAAATGGGAGTTCACTATATTCTTGTTCATACAGGAATAGATGAACAGGCACAGGGAAAAACCCCGCTTGAAGATTTAGAAAAGGTTGTCAAAGCGGTTAAAATCCCAGTTGCTGTTGCAGGAGGATTAAACTTAGAAACTATTCCTAAAGTCATTGAGCTCGGTGCGACTATAATTATTGTGGGTGGGGCAATAACCAGGGCAGAAGATCCTGAGGAGACAACAAGGAGAATAATTGACTTATTCTGGGGTGAATACATGCAGACAATCAGAAAAGCAATGCATGATATCACTGAACATATTAATCAAGTCAGTGATGCACTCAAACTGGAAGAGGTAAGAGGGATGATAGATGCAATGATTGGAGCCAACAAAATTTTCATTTACGGCGCAGGAAGGAGTGGATTGGTTGGTAAGGCATTTGCCATGAGGCTAATGCACCTTGACTTCAATGTTTATGTTGTTGGTGAAACTATAACTCCAGCCTTCGAGGAAGGAGATCTGCTAATAGCAATCAGTGGGAGTGGGGAGACAAAGACAATAGTTGATGCCGCAGAGATTGCAAAAAGACAAGGAGGAAAGGTTGTTGCAATAACATCATACAAAAACTCAACACTCGGTAAGTTAGCTGATGTTGTGGTTGAAATTCCGGGAAGGGCTAAAACGGATGTTCCAACAGATTACATAGCAAGACAGATGTTGACTCAATACAAATGGACAGCTCCGATGGGGACACTTTTCGAGGACTCCACAATGGTTTTTCTGGATGGTATAATTGCACTCTTAATGGCAACATTCCAGAAGACCGAAAAGGATATGAGGAAAAAGCATGCGACCTTAGAATAGGGGTTACCATGATTTCCTTTACCCATATTTTTGTTGGAATTGGGAATAGTGGGATCAGAATAGTAAAAAACATTGAGGTACCAAATGCTGTTAAAGTATTTCTTGACTCTTCTTATTATCTCTTTGATAAAAAGAAGTTTTCTTTTGTGAATCAGATTAAAAACTTTTTTAGCAGTCTAAGTGAGGATACGATAGTCTGGATCATTTTTGAGGACAAGCCGATCAATATTGATATCGTAAACCTCATAAATGACAGTCTTCCAGAGAAAGTTGTTCGTCTGGCTTATGTATTATCCCCTTATAAGGAACTTGTCCTTGAGGAGAAGCCAGAATGGGCATGCAATTTTGAAACTGTCTTTTACGATTCCCTTTCAGAGTTTTTAAGTGCATACACATCGGCACCTCTGGAAGATGCGTTTAATGCGGCAAGTAAGCAAATTGGTGTAATGTTTTCGAAGCTTTACTATTATCTTGAAAATCAAATGCTTGTTAATATTGACTATGCTGACCTATTCAACATGATTAAGGGGGGCAATATTGGAATACTGCGAATTTTAAGGAAGGTTAATTTTGAGTGGAACTGGGGAATATGGGACAGAGGACTGATCAGCATAATGGTAGGTAAGAAGGTTTCTCTAAGAAATGCTCATGAGATTTTGGAAAAGTTCCAGAATCTTCTGAGAGAAAAGGATATAATATGGGGAGTTAGAATGAACGAAGAGCTTGATAATGAGATTGAAATATTAGCACTTTTAATCAAGAGGTGGTCAAATGGAAGCGATTCTGTTTGATATAGATGAAACACTCTTGACGGAAAAACCATTAATGATGCTTTTCCTTCCTCAGGTCTATGAAGAAATTTCAAGGAGGCTTGGGATTAAAAAAGAAGAGGCAAGAATCAAGTTTCTTAGAGAGATAATGAACCGGAAAGATACCTACGAATGGTATGATTGGAACTTCTTTTTCAGACTTTTTAACTTGAATCTAAGGTATGAGGAACTTTTAACTGCGTATCCTCACAAGATTCATGTATTCCCTGATGTAAAGCCAACACTAAAGTGGTTGAGAGAGGAGGGGTACAAGCTTGGAGTCATTACAAGCGGACCAGAGTATCAGAGACTCAAGCTCAGGATAGCAAAGCTTGATAACTATTTTGATATAATCGTTACAAGAGAAGATGCGAAAACAATAAAGCCCGATCCAAAAATATTTCTCTACGCATTAGAAAAGCTTAAAGTTGAACCCAGCAAGACAATAATGATTGGTGACAGCTTGCAGCAAGATGTATATGGTGCAAAAAATGTTGGCATGATTGCGATCTGGATTAATAGGGGTAATGAGAGAGGATATAACTTTGCTGATTACGAAATTAGAACTCTTCATGAATTAAGAAAAATCTTGGGGGGTTTAGAATGAGGGAAATATTTAACAGGGAAGGAGTTTTTGTTGAATATAAAGAGAAGATAGTTGAACTCGAAAATGGTGATAGGCTTGTTCATACTCAAGAATCTCCAACAAAACTCTGGTGGGAGCTGAAAGAAGCCCTCAAGGGTAAGAGAGTTAAAGTTGTAGTGTATGAAATCGAGGAATGAAAAAATGATAGCTCACATCATAAATACCGATATTTATGGTAGAGGGATTCTGAAGGTTTATTTGGAATATCGTCTCAAAAATTTCAATTTTTTAAAAAATGCTGCAAAATTACTCTTAGATAATTCAGAGAAAGTCCTAATTGTTTCAAGCTTTCCCATCCCTCCTATGAACATCTGCGAAACTGACGGACCATTGGGAGCTTTGGCAATTTATAGAGCTGTTGAAAAGATTGGAGGAAAAGCCGAAATCTGGGCGCATGAACAGGTAAAAAAAGCTCTGAAGCCATTTGGCGTTAACTTTGTTGATCATCCAACCACTTCAGAGTACTCACTTCTAATAAGTGTTGAGACTGTTGGGAGGGCAAAAGATGGAAAATACTATTCCATGAGCGGCATGGAAGTGGAAGTTCCTCCTTTCGATAAGGTATTTTTAGAAGCCAAAGAGTTGGGCATTTCAACCATTGGGATTGGCGATGGTGGTAACGAGATAGGTATGGGTAAAATCAGACAGCTCATTGAAAAATATATTCCTCTTGGAGAGAAGATTGCAACTGTGGTTGAGACCAATGAGCTCATAGTTTCTGCGGTCTCCAATTGGGGAGCTTACGGATTGGTTGCTCAGGTTTCGCTTGAAATTGGAGAGAACCTTCTAAGGGATTGGAATGAACGAAAGAACTTAGAAGTCATAGTTTCTGCTGGATTAATTGATGGTATAATTAAAAAACCCATAATGAGTGTTGATGGCTTGAATGTTAAAATTCACGAAAAAATCGTTGAGCTTTTAAAGGAAACAGTGAATTATCAGCTTTAGTCAGAGAAGTCAGGTGGTTAGAATGAGAATCGAAGACTTCATAAAAGATGAGAAGAGCTTAGCTTTAATCAAAAAGGCTGAAGAATTTGCCAAAAACTTTTTTGAGCGAGAAGGCACACATGGATTTTCACACACTGAAAGGGTTCTCGCACTTTGCATGCATATAGGCCAAAAAGAGGGAGCAGATTTGGAGGTTTTGGCCTTAGCTGCTCTCCTCCATGACATTGCAAGACCTCTTGAAAGTAAAGGAAAGGTTGAAGATCATGCTAAAGAAGGTGCAAAAATCGCTAAACGCTTCCTTGAAGGTTTAGGTTATGAAAAAGCAGATCAAGTTGCTCATGCAATTGAAGCTCATCGCTTTTCAAAACCACCAGAACCGCAGACATTAGAAGCAAAAATCCTCAGTGATGCAGACAAGCTTGATGCAATAGGTGCAATAGGAATTGCAAGGGTTTTTATGTATTCCGGGGAACATGGAAGGAGCATAGAGTTTTCACTCAAACATTTCGAAGAGAAAATACTAAAACTTAAAGACCTGATGTACACTGAAACTGCAAAACAAATTGCACTTGAGAGACATGAATATGTAGAGGAATTCATATGGAGGATCAAGAAGGAAATTGAGGGTGAGCTTTAGCCACTTGTTCTCTCTTTTAGATGTTCCTGTTAGCGGGTCACTTTGAATTTTTAAATGATAAGGTTTTTAAATAACTCTCACAAAAAAGTGTTAGCTTGTTATGTTCATTTTTAATATTAGCAGGAGGTGAGCAAATGAAAGCACCAATCTGTGAGGTTTGTTTGAAAACTGACGACATTCTTTGCCCGGCAGATGAAAAGAAGCTACAAGAGGGTGTTATTTCTGAGCTTGACGTTAAAATTGCAAGATTGCTATACAAGCTCTTAGGAGATGCAGACATAGAGTTCAAGAGAGCTGTTGAAGCCGGAGACTTAATTGTAATTATGGTTGGCGAGGGGGACGTTCCGCTTACAATTGGCAAGGGTGGAAAAAATATCAAACTTCTCATGAGGGAACTTGGCAAGAGAATTAGGGTAATTGAAGGAAGAGAGATCAAAGGGACAGATGACGTTAAAAAACTTGCAACAGATTTGTTTTATCCAGCAAGCATATTTGGAGTCAATGTGGTCTATAAACCAAATGGTGGACAGTACTACAAAGTCCTGGTTCTTCAGAGAGACAGGAACAAGCTTCCTGAAAAGCCAGAGGTTTTGGAAAATATTTTGAGCCAAATCACTGGAAAAGATGCTAAAATTGCTTTTATCTGATTCCATTCTTTTTTGGAGGTTCGAAAAATGTATAGAACCCACTATTCAAGTCAAATAACTGAGGAACTTAACGGACAAAAAGTTAAAGTTGCTGGCTGGGTTTACGAAGTCAAAGACCTTGGGGGAATCAAATTTCTCTGGATTAGGGACAGAGAAGGGATTGTTCAGGTAACAGCCCCTAAAAAGAAAGTCAGTGAAGAGATATTCAAATTAATTCCAAAACTGAATAGCGAAGATGTTGTAGCTGTTGAAGGAGTGGTAAACTTCACGCCCAAAGCTAAATTAGGATTTGAAATAATACCCGAAAAGCTTGAAGTGCTTTCAAAAGCTGAAACACCCCTTCCATTGGATCCAACAGGAAAAGTTAAGGCAGAACTTGACACAAGATTAGACAATCGATTTATTGACTTAAGAAAGCAAGAGGTCATGGCAATATTTAAAATCCGGTCAAATGTTTTTAAAGCTGTAAGAGAGTTTTTCTACAAGGAAGGGTTTATAGAAATCCATACCCCGAAAATCATAGCTACTGCCACAGAAGGAGGAACTGAGCTGTTCCCAATGAAATACTTCGAGAAAGATGCCTTCTTGGCCCAATCTCCTCAACTTTATAAACAGATGATGATGGCATCAGGACTGGACAAAGTCTTTGAGATTGCTCCAATATTTAGAGCAGAGGAGCACAACACTACAAGACATTTAAACGAAGCTTGGAGCATTGATGCTGAAATTGCTTTTATTGAGAATGAAGATGAAGTTATGCAGGTGTTAGAACGCCTTGTGGCATACGTAATCAATTATGTTAGAGAGCACAACGAGAAGGAGCTTGGGATTCTCAACTTTGAACTTGAAGAACCAAAGTTGCCATTTAGGAGAATAACATACACAGAAGCTTTAGAAATTCTCAAAGATTTAGGTAAAGACATCCCTTGGGGCGAAGACATAGACACCGAAGGTGAGAAGCTTCTTGGACAGTATATTAAGGAGAACTATGACGAAGACTTATACTTCATATATCAGTATCCAAGTGAAGCCAAACCATTCTATATCATGAAATATGATAATAATCCAAAAATTTCAAGGGCTTTTGATATGGAGTATAGGGGGGTTGAAATTACATCTGGAGGTCAGAGAGAACACAGATATGAAATCCTCAAGCAACAGATAGCGGAAAAGGGACTAAATGTTGAAAGCTTTGAATTCTACCTAAAAGCTTTCAAATATGGAATGCCACCACATGGTGGCTTCGGATTGGGTGCTGAGAGGCTGATTAAGCAAATGCTTAACTTGGGTAATATAAGGGAAGTTATATTATTCCCAAGAGATAGAAAAAGACTGACACCATAACAGCTTTATACTTCTTTATCCTTTTTTCCATTTAGGCTGATAAATCCTTGGAGGAGAAGAATATGAGAAGGATGGCTTTAATGTTAATTGGATTGTTACTTTTGTCAACAGCCCCAGCCGTAAAATCTGTATCTGTCCCAGAATACGCAAGATTAAGTTTAATTGAACTCGGACTTAAGGATTCCGTGGTTTTTGGGAGTTATGAGATCAAATTTACTGATGTTGATCCATACTGGACAAAAGCAGCCTTGGACATTTATGAGAACGGTAATAAGAAAGCAACAGCAGTTCTTGGTTTAGGAGACAGCTACTACTATCCCAGTTCAACAAATACCTTCTTCAGAATTACGCTGAAATGGGCTCAAGCTGATAAAAAGACAATACTGATAGCAATTGATTCTCCCTTGATTAAAATAGCATCCGATAAAAGGCTTGATGAGGGGGACACATACACTCTCCCAACAGGATTTCCGAGTATAAAAATAAAACTCATTGATGCTTATAGCACAAGTGCCAGATTCACCGTTTACCTACCATATACTAAACTGACCAAAACGGTTAGTGAAAATGATGGCTTTGGAGTTGCTTATAAATTGACCAGCGAAGTGTCATACTATCCCTATGTTTTTGTGTTCTTAAAGAGCTCCGTAAGCAATGAGTACGCTATAGTTGATATTTATGCTCCAAAATATGCCTCAACCAAGTTGAAAATTAAGAGAGCCTCCACTGAAGAAACCACAACTGAAACTACAGTTGAACCAACAGAGCTTGTATATAACGATATTCTATACGTCGGAGAGATTCTTATGATGAATTATAACTCAACAATCTACAAGCTCAGGCTTAATTCGATAGGATATTATTCAAGTTTGAGCCTCTTTGATAAGAATAATAAGCCCTTAGAAACGTTTAATGTAAAAGAAGGAAGTAGCTATACAAGCAAGAAAGCTCCAATTAGAATTGAAATACCTCCAAATAGTGTTGATTTAGCATACAACCGCACTTATATCAAAGTTTATGCCCCAAGCGGTGCAGAGGTTTCTCCAATAGTTCGAAAAGCCAAAATTAAAGTTGACCTAAGCACAAATGTTAAGGAAATGCTCCTTAACAGTGAAGAGCTTGTAGTATTTGTAAATGTGGAAAATCAAGGAAGAGGAAAAGCTTTTGACGTGAAAGTAATTGCGCCTCTGCCAAACAACTTTGAGCTTAAGAGTGGAATTGGCACGTGGTCATTAAAAACCCTTGATGCCTTTACAAAAATGCCAGTTCTGGTATATACCCTAAAGCCAACTCAAGTTGGCAAGTATGACCTTGGAAAGGTAAAAGTGGAATATTACAATGAAGCTGGACAGAAGAAGGTTGTAACTTCAAACGAGGTCAAAGGAATTGTGGTGTACTCAATTCCAGAAATTTCTCTCTCTGCAGAATCTTTCAACGGAACATGGAGGAATTATATCACAACACAAGAAAAGAACATTAAGCTTAGGTTTAAGATTTCCGCTGCAAAGGGCAATCCTGAATTTGAATTCATAAGGAATGCAGCCCTCCAACTAATACTACCAGACAGTATTGATGGTGAAACGACAATTAAGCTCGGAGATATAAAAGCTGGCGAGGAAAAGATAGTCGAGGGACAATATGTTGTTCTCAAGCAAGCGATTTCAATCATAGGTGCAAAGCTCAAATATCAAGACCCACTTGGCAACTGGCACGAGAAGTACTTTGGCAACTTGCTAATCATCAATTCAATTCCACCAAAAGTTGTTGTTAAAGAGAACATTGTTAAGGTATATCCAAAACCCAAAGAACTTCCTGATTACATAAAGAAAACTCTAAGTACCTTAAAAGACCCAACACCGCTTGCACAAGCTATTGAAAATGTCACAATAAACTACCTTCCAAAGAAATCGGACTACAAGACTCCTTTAATAGTGATTCTGCTGATATTAGTCATTGCTCTTGGAGCCGCAACAGTGAACTACAAGAACAAGTATGAAATTGTCAAGAGTAAGCTGGAAAGAAGAAAGAAGAGACCTGGAGGACTTCCCAAGAAAGAAGAAGAGGAGCAAGAAGCAAAACCCCCAGAAGTCGAGAAAGAGGAAACTCCCTAACTCTTCTTAATCTTTATATACTCTCTTTCTTCCCCTATTTTAGGGATGGGACATGTTCAAGTACAAGCAAGTTATGGTCATTAGGCAGGATTTAAAGCTCAGTAAGGGGAAGTTAGCAGTTCAAGTTGCCCATGGTGCAGTTACAGCAGCGTTTAAAGCATATAAAGAGAAACCAGAATGGTTCAAAGCATGGTTCCACGAAGGACAGAAAAAAGTAGTTGTAAAAGTGCAGAATGAAAAGGAGCTCTTTGAATTAAAAGCGGAAGCAGAAAAACTTGGTATGCCAACTGCTCTTATTAGAGATGCTGGACTGACTGAGATCCCCCCTGGAACAATAACATGCTTGGCAATTGGGCCTGCACCTGAAGAGCTTGTCGATAAAGTTACGGGACATTTAAAGCTGTTGTGAGTCAAAAGTTCATTCGTTGGTTTCTGCTCAATGCAGAATTTTTAAATATCTTCACTATGATAAGTCTGTAATAGGTGAGAAGTGTGAGACTAAAAAAATTAATCGTCAAAAACTTCAAAAGTCTTCATGATTGTGAAATTGAGCTTGGAAAATTTAACGTGCTGATTGGTGTTAATGCCTCAGGTAAATCCAATCTTGTGGAGATTTTTAAGCTTTTAAGAAAGATTTATGTTGAAAAAGACTCAAATCCATTTCTTGAATGGTGGGGCTACAACAACGTTGTATGGCAGAGAAAGGAGGAATTACCTATAACAATTGGCATGCTCTTTGATGTGGAGGGGTATGATGTATATTTTGAGACAACTTTTACGGGAACAGGTGGAAGGTTCCAAATTTTAAGGGAGATTCTGGATATTAGAGGATATGTTAAGATTGAGAAAGAAGGACAATGGATTAGAGTTGAGCATGATGAAGTTCAATTAAAGAAAGTACTTCCTATTATTTCCAAAATTAAAGAACATCTCAAAAATAACTATATCATACCAGATTTTCTACGTGATGACTTTTTCAGATTAAATATTAAAAATCTCAAAAGATTGGAAATACAAATACAAGACAAAGAAAATTTGATATCTCTCATTAGCGTAGAGCACGGAATGACACTGTTTTTAAAGGAATTTGGATTTGGTGTGAATTCTATTCATGAAGTAAGCCCACTTAAAGCGCTAATAGATGTTGCTGAAAAAGGAGAATTCTCTAGAGAGAGTATTCTTTACATAATAAATCCAATTATACCAAATAAAAGAGAAGACTTACCTGATACTCTCCTAACAAAATTTCGAGATGAATTTTATTTTATGATAAATCATATGATAGTATTAAAGCCACTTATTATCAACTTTATCAAGACTCCCCAATATCCCAAGAAGGAAAATAGAATTTATGAAGATGGAAGTAATTTAACCAACATTCTGTATACTATTTGGCTAAGAGAAGGCAGACTTCCCGAAGAAATCGAAGCTCCTCTACGAATAATCTTTCCTAACACTCGTGTATTCTTCCAGCTAATGGAAGATGGCAGAGTTACCATGAAAGTTTTTGAAAATGGACTTGAGTTGGCCCCACCGAGTATTTCAGATGGATTCTATAAAGTATTAGCACTCCTAACTGCTGTTTATCTAAAGCCTCCCCTTCTGATTATTGACGAGATCGAAAATTCCCTTCATCCAGAGACTTTGGAACTAATTCTTGATACAATAAAAGAAAGTGACGTTCAAGCGATAATCACTACACACTCTCCAGTTGTTGTTGATATGACCGAGCCTGCGGATTTAATCCTTGTAGATAAGGAACGAGGAGAAACCAAATTTAAGAGAATTAGAGAGCCTGAAAAAATAAAGAAGTTTCTTCAGGAAAGGGGTTTAGCTTTGAGTGAAGGATGGCTCTATGGTTCAATATTTGAAAACAATGAAAGCCATTGAAAGTGAGGGAATGCCAGTGACATTGGAAGTGATTTTGATAGTTGAAGATACCTATGGTGGTGAGTTTTTCAAAAGAGTACTTCAAGAGTTGAATAAAAGTAATTTTCTGCCATATAAGGTCAAGTTAAAGAAACTCTCTGGGCGAAGAAATCCAATTCACGCTCCATATCTATGCAACCCAAAGCTAAAAAAGATAATAACAGCAACAGATACGGCAAATGCTGATAGGATAATCTTAATTTATGACGGAGATGGACCATCAAATTATTCTCAAAGATTTAATCAAGTAAAAAGCCATATCCCTGCGAAAACAAACACTCCCATAAAGATAGTTCTCTTTGAGTATGAAGTTGAAGAATGGATTTGTAAAAGCTTAGACATTAAATGGGATTCTAAACCCTCTGATGCCTTAAAGAGGAAAGTTGGATATAAGAAGAGTCAGCTCCCTAAGTATGTAAGCAAAGTAAATTTCGAAGATTTATCCAATAGTTGCAAATCCTTTCAAGAATTTATGGATGCTCTACGGTGACATAAATGGACTACCGAGAGTTTTTCAGACAATTTAAACATCTAAGTGAAACTCCTGGCATTGGGGGAAAAATTAAGCAAAGACCAGAGGATTTTATAGTCGTTGAAGTAGTCCCAAAAAGGTTGATTAGCAGGGGACCTTGCTTAATCTACAAGCTCAAGAAGAAGAATTGGGAGACAATGGCAGCTATAAAAGAAATCGCAAAAAGAATTGGGATCCATTATAAAGAGATTGGATTTGCCGGAACAAAAGACAGACATGCATTTACAGTCCAATACATCAGCATTTGTGATATTGCATTAAAAGAAAAGCTCGATTCTCTAAAAATCCAAGATATAAAGCTCGAGTTTGTGGGTTATGGCAAACCTTTAAAGCTCGGCATGTTGGTTGGGAACAAGTTTAGAATCATAATTAGGCAGCCAAATTTACCAATTGAGGAGGCTTTTGAAAGAACAAAGGAAATAATAGCTGAGCTTAAATCTAAAGGGGGATTCCCAAATTATTTTGGATATCAACGCTTTGGTGAGAGAAGAGTTGTGAATCATGAAATCGGGAAGCTCCTATTAAAAGGACGGTTTGAAGAGGCTGCAATTAAATTTTTAGGTGAATATACCGGCGAGATGGAAGGTGATGAAGCGAGGAAAAACTTCTTAGAAACTGGAGACATCGAGAGAGCATTGGAAGAATTTCCAAAATTCTTGAGATACGAGAGAGCAATGCTATATCGTTATAAAGAAACGGGAAGCTGGAAAAAGGCGTTTGCAGTTTTGCCAAGACCAATTCTCAGAATTTTTATACATTCATATCAGTCATATCTCTTCAATAAAGCCCTCTCTAAGAGAATTGAGGAAGGTTTGCCTCTCAATGAAGCATTAGTGGGGGATATTGTCTGTCAAATTAAGCACGGAATTCCTTTGAGGAGCAAGACTTTCAAAGTCACAAGAGGAACGCTAAGGCTGGTAAATGAAAAAATCAAAAAGGGTGAGACAATGGTTACAGGTCCAATATTTGGCTTTGCTTCTCGTTTAGCAGACGGAGAAATGGGTAGAATAGAGAGGGAGATACTTGAAGAGGAGGAAATAAGCCTAAAAGAGTTCAAAATGAAAAGTCTAAAAATCTTGGCTGAGCCTGGTGGAAGGAGAGAGCTTTTAATAAAGCCATTGGAGTTTAAATATAAAGCCCTCCCTGAAGAGAATGCTCTGGCTTTTAAGTTCTTCCTTCCTAAAGGGGTTTATGCTACAAGCGTCTTGAGGGAGATTATGAAGGATCATTGAGGTGATTTGCATGATTAAAGTTATTTCGGTGGATATTGACGGAACAATAACTTATAAAGATAGAAGGCTTCACGAAGAGGCTCTCAAGGCTATTAGATTAGCTGAAAGCTTAGGAGTCAAAGTGATGCTTGTAACAGGAAATACCGCAGGCTTTGCAATGGGAGCCAGCATTTTAATTGGGACTACGGGACCAATAATAGCTGAAGATGGTGGAGTTGTCGCAGATCATAAAGGAAACAACCGCATTTATCTTGGTGATATGGGAGAGTGCATGATACTCTGGAGCGAGCTGAAGAAACGCTATCCTGAGGCAGAAATGAGCTATACAATGAAATATGGTGAAAGAAGAGCTGGACTTGTCTTAAGAAGAACCATCTCTGTTGAAGTTGTTAGAGAGCTCATAAAAGAGCTTGGATTGAATTTAATTGCCGTTGATTCTGGATATGCAATCCATGTGAAGCAACCTTGGGTTAATAAAGGCAATGGGATAAAGAAAGCCTGTGAAATCTTGGGTATTAAGCCAAGTGAGGTTGCTCACATTGGAGATGGTGAGAATGACTTGGACGCTTTTGAGGTTGTTGGTTATCGAGTGGCGGTTGCTCAGGCCCCAGAAAGTCTGAAGAGAAAGGCAGATTACATAACTACAAAGCCCTATGGAGCGGGAGGAGCTGAAGGAATACTGCATGTTTTAAAAAGGTTCGGCTATATCTGAGGCGAAAACTTTATAAACTAACTTCAACGTCTATAATTTGGCAGGTGGGCCGGTAGCTCAGCTTGGGATGAGCGCCGCCTTGGCAAGGCGGAGGCCCCGGGTTCAAATCCCGGCCGGTCCACCAGACCTGGGCGGGCCCGTGGTCTAGACTGGTTATGACGCCACCCTGACAAGGTGGAGGTCCGGGGTTCGAATCCCCGCGGGCCCACCAAAGCTTTTTAATGAATGTTAATGATGATTTTCTTCGACTTAAGTATTAATCTGTAATTTTATTTTCGAGATTTACAGAAATCCAAGAGGACTGCAAATTCTTTCCTATCACCTAACTAAATATTTTTGATTGAAGTTTATTCGTGCATAGTTTGTAGGAAAAGCTTTTTATTTTATGAAATGTTTCACAATAGTGTAAAGCGTTTGGGAGGTATGTTCATGGGAGTTGAAAAGGTTCCAAAATACGATATCCCCGTTAAAAAAGTTGAGTATGTTTTCATTGAGCTGGAGAAAATGAAGCCTCACGAACAGCTTGTTCAAAAGGAACTTGAGGCATTTATTGAAAGTGTTACCGGTTCGGGTGTTTTTTGGAAACCTATGCTTTTGGCTAAAGTTCCCGGTGAGGATATGTATCTGATTGTAGACGGTCACCACAGGTGGGCTGGTCTCATGAAGCTTGGAGCTAAGAGGGCACCATCAGTAATTTTGGACTACTTTAGTGATGATGTGAAAGTCTATACTTGGTGTCCGGCTTTTAAGGGTGACTTGGAGAAGGTTCTTGAAAGACTCAAGAAAGAAGGGCTAACAATTGAAGAATGTGAAAATGCTGAAGAACTGGCAGAGAAAGGAGAAATTGCCTTTGCTCTTGTTGGCAAAGATAAGGCATTCAAGATTCCAGGTGGATTGAGAGAACAAAAGATTGTGAGCAAAGTCCTTGATGAGATGAGTGTTGAAGGAGAAATTGAACTTATTTATTATGGTCTCAAAGAAGATGCAAAAGAGGACATGGACAAAGGAGAAATTGACTACGTCTTTATTAGAAAAGCCCCAAGTAAAGAGGAAGTTATGGAGTTAGTGAAAAGAGGAGAAGTTTTCTCACCAAAGACAACGAGACATGTGTTGCCATTTATACCAGATAAGATTGATGTCAAGCTTGAAGATCTCTTCTGAAAAAGTTTTTTAACTTCTTTCTTTTAATTTTTCTTGGCCAATGATGAAGGATCAACCGGCTGAATAATGATGATATCGGTCTTGTCTGAGGTGTGCAAATTGATTAAGGCGTTAATCTTTGACGTTGACGAAACTCTTGTGTACTACGAAAGCTATGATGCAAAGGAGTGGTTTAACAGATATCTCGAGCCCGCATTCAAACAGTATGATATAAATGTGGATTTTGAGACATATAGGAAGATGGTTAAGGGAATTCTCCCTCGAAGTTATGTTGAAAAGCTTGGAATTGACCATGTAGAATTCTGGAAGCTTGTTGATAATGTGAACCTTAAATATCGGAAGGTATTAGCGAAAGAAGGCAAGATTAAGATCTTTCCAGATGTCCCTCAAGCCCTCTCTGAGTTAAAAACAATGGGATTAAAGCTTGCCGCTGTAAGCAATGCTTCTCAAAAATGCACAGAGTTCGTGTTGGAGCTATTTGACCTGAAAAATTACTTTGAGGTAGTTTTTGGCAAAGACTACTCATACCTCAATGGTGTAAAACCAAACCCGTATTTGATCCAGAAAACTCTCAAAGCTTTGAATGTCTCTCCTAATGAAGTTCTTGTTGTTGGGGACAGTAAGCTGGATGTGGAAGCAGCACATAGAGCGGAAATTAGGGCAGTTCAGGTTCTAAGATTCGACAATTTTGTAGAGGAAGCTGACTACCATGTTAAAAACCTTAATGAGCTCGTGGAGTTGGTCAAAAGGTTGGGCATGTATTAACGTTCAAAACGCTTTTGGTATTTACCTCGTGAAAGCCTCGGGGCGGGGATGCAGTGATTCTAAAATCGGCATTCGAATAGAAACCTTTTTAAACTCTTGAACGTAATAGGGCCTCGGAGAGGCCACCGTCAGATACCCCTTCAAGGGGTTTATCGTGTCCCTCCGCCATTGGAGGGATGACGCTGTTAAGCGTCCTTTCAAAATTGCCTCTCGGTAGTTGAAACCCTGTGAGGTGGCCTCTGAGACGATAACCCTGAGCCGCTCTGCGCAGTAGGGGTAATGGGCCTTAGACCGGGCCTGCGGGCTGAACCGAAAGTGGTAACGCGAGTAGGTTATGAGCCCGCAAACCTCCCCACCACTGGCAAGGGGTTAAACCCTTCAGGGCGGGGAGGAGGTCAGCAGATTGAAGGTGTTAACACGAGGGGTGAGTGGAGGCAGAGATTATTAGATTATGGAGACTGAAAATGTCCAGTATGTCATGCAACTTGATACTGTAAAGCAGGTCGCTACTGAGCTTAGAATGGTTCTTATTCTCTCAACTCATACAACCTTCTGCCCCATTTGTGGAGCAAAGATTGAATGAGTTTTAATTTTTCTTTTTAATTCTTAGGTTTTAGTTTCGATTTTGGGTTTTAAGCCAGTTAAGAATTACACAGTATGATAAAAAGAAAAGAGAGCGGAAAACCTCAGAAAACCCAGAGCCTTGCTTCCTTGTACTCCCTAAAGGGCAGTGCTTGGAGCGTCGGTTTTATTTTTTCAAAGGTCTCCGTGGCGACATAGAACTTTATCGAGCCGTTCGGAGCTTTAAGCTCGACTGGGGTCTGGCCGCTGGCCTCGTTGCCCAGAAAGCCCTTTCCGCGCTTTACTGAGGTCTCTTCAACTCTTGCCACAAAGCTTCTGGCGCTTTCCCTGGCGTAGTCGTCTATGTGCTCCACGAAGTTTGGGGGAAGCTCAAGGGATGACAGGTAGTTCCTGACTGCCTCTTCGTATTCCTCTCTCGCTTTGGCGGCGGTGTAGATTGAGATGTACGCTCCCCCATACATCAGACCCCTTTTGAGGGCGTCGCCCCACGTTCCCTCCTTCATTCTGATGTAGTAGACTTTTTCCCCTACTACCGCCCATATTCCGAACTTGGGCTTTCCCCTCGCTATCTCCTGCACCGGGACTATGAGTTGCGCTTCCATCAGCTACCACCTCCCTGTATCTCGAAGTTGTAGAAGGAGCCATCAGCTCCCAAGCCAAGCACCTTAATCCAGTCCCATTCCGGCCTGTAGTCGAAGGTGAACTTCACAAGTGGTGCCGGGAGGTAGAACGTCTTCCTGAGGGCAAACTCATAGGCCTGCCTCTGATTGTTCCATGTGCGCTGATAAACCATGAGCGTTCCGTCAGATGTTGAGAGTGCAAAGTGCTCATCCTGGTCATTATCCCCGTAGAGGCCGACAACGTTTGATATGGAAACGTAGGGTCCCTTTTCGATGGTCATCTTCCTCTCGGTGTCCGAGTAGTCTGGTGCAAGGCCGTAGAGCTGACCGTTTGAGTAGGCGAGCAGTTCGTCCAGATACCAGTAGTGGTAGGCCCCAATTAAATCCACGCGGTCGTCTATCCTGTAAACGTTGGTGTCTTCACTGTAATGTCCGAGGGGATCTGGAATGAGGTACGTTCCTCCCTCCGTTAGAACGACGATGAAGTCATCTGGTAAATATGGGTTAACTTCCCTAATCCTCTCTGGCAGGGTGTAGACCTTGGGTTCAACGGTTACGTTGATTCCTTCTTTCAGCTTGTGGAACAGAGTGTCGCCGTCGTAGATGTAAACCCTCAGCTCAGTGCCCTTCCAGACTATGAATTCGTGGTTATCCCAGTAGGATGGGTATATTGAGAGTCCTTCTGCGTCGAAGTCGTAAACAGCGTCGCCTTTGAAGGTTTCCCACACAACGTCGTTCTCTGAGTGCCTCTCCTCCCAGCCTGCGAGGATGTGGAGCTTCCCGCTCTTGTCAACCATCATCGCAATGTCATCATTAGGGACCGAGTAGTAGAGCCTTGCCCTCGCTGGAAGAAGTATAAGCCTCACACTCCCGGTATTGTGGGGGTCTATGCGGGGATTATCCGTACTCCCCTCGAAGAAGTCGAGGTCCCATGGAACTATCCAGATAACTTTATCACACTCAATGAGGAACAGAACGCTTTCATCGCCGTACGGGAAGTAGTACAGTTTGCCTGTCTTGGGGGTTATCTTCACTCCCCTGTAGTTGTAGCCGTCTCTGCTGTAAACGAGCCCTTCCACCGTGTAGGCGTTTTCAAGGAAGTTTTTGAGTTGCCCTTCAAAAGAGGCCTCTGTTCCCTGCCCGCTTTCTGGAGTTCCTGTTGAAGTGCTCCCTCCTGATTCTCCTGAAGTTCCGGATGAAGTCCCCGAGCCCCCTGACTCCCCGGCCGTGCCTTCGGATTCACCACTCTGAGATTCACCCTCGCTCGTCTTTAGAACCTCGAACAGCCTGTAGTACTTCCCATCGTCGCCCCAGAAGGTTATGACTCCTACATCCCAGCCGTCAATGTAACCTGAGGCCCACACCGGCTTGACTGGGAGGTCGAGGTACCCGGCCAGAGTCGTTTCGCGATAAGTGAAGTCGAAGGTGTAGAAGTAAGCCCTGTTCCCTTTCAGCGCCACGAACTCAACCCCACTGCTCGGGAGGTAGACGTAAACGCTCTCGTACCCTTCGAGCTTAATCTCAGCCTGATAGTCCTCGTCGAGTTTTCCGTCCTCAAAGACCATCAGCTTGAGGGTCTTCCCGTCGTAGAGCGAAACAAGGTCGTAGTCGCCTCCTTCATCAAGCGATAGCTGGGCGTTTTCACCGACGTCAAATTCCGCTGAGACCTCAACTCCATCCGGCCCATCAACTGTGTTCATGACGTAGAGCTTTCCGCCGCTCAGGACGTAGATGCCCTGCTTTCCAATCAGGACGTCCCTTACGTTATCAAAGGAGAACCTTTTGGCTTCGGCTTTCTGACCTTCTCCCTTCGTGAAGTCGAGGAGATTCTCGTAGTCCCAGCCGATTACATAAACCTCGTTGCCGTTCCATGCGACGTAGTAGACGTACTCATCGTTCTTTTCAGAACCCGCCGCCACGTGTTTAACGTTCAAATCCCAGCTCTCGACTCGTTTGGTCTTGTAGAAGTAGACAATCTTCTTGTCATCGTCGCTCGGCCAGTTTTTCCTTTCATCTAAGTCGTACACGATGAGGTAGAGCTTTCCGTCGGTCCCAACGGTTAGTATTGAGTCCTGCGGGCCGGCGAAGGTGAACTCCACCCCGTTAACTGGCATCTTGAGGACGATGAAGGGATAAACCTCTAAGGTGCCGTCCGTGTACACCTGCGAAAAGCTCTCGTCGACGTACTGGTAAATGTAGAGGTTTCCTCCCGAGTAAAACATCGGGGCGTAGTCAAAGAGCGTGTTGTAGGCGTTGCCGTTGCTCACCCACGTGGCACCGTCAACGTGAACCTCAATTCCAGCTAAACCGCTGGAGTTGAAGAGTCTAATATGAGCTTTAGTTCCAATATCAGCTATATCTGTGGTTCTTTCTTGGGGCTGTGAAGTGGTTTCTGGTGTTGTTGTTTGCATGACTTCTCCTGGGCTTTCTTGAACTGTGGATGTTTCTTTTTGAGTTTCACTTACCGTTCCAGTTTCCTCTCCGGATGCTGTTTTTTCAGTTGTTCCACCCATACATCCAGCTACTAACACTATACCCACTAACAACAACACCAGCAGGGCTTTTCTCATCCCCACTACCTCCCGTCAACGGGGAATAAAGAAAAGAAAGTTCATTCAAATTCATATGCATACCCCTCCACCGTGAAACCATATGTCTTGCAGCCAAAGTCGTTGCATGCTTTAACCGTCACATGATAAGTGGTTTTATGTCTTCTTGCTTCAAGTTCTTTGGCATCAGCGTACTCAACGGCTTTCTCAGTGACATAATCAAAAGTCGCATCAATGAGCTTCTCTTTGATCATATTGAGAACACCCTTCTTAAATGCCTCTTTATCAAACTTCGCTGAGGTTGGAGTATCGACACCTTCAGGTTTTTCAACCTCAGCGTTTTCCTCCTCTGGAATGAAGGTTTCAACTCCACCAATTATGGTTTTTATTCCTTTTGCCGTTGCAACCATGCCGTATATTATCTTCGAACCAAAGCTCTTGGCTTCAATGGCTTTAGCAGTTAGAAGACCGATGTCTTTACCAGTCTTAAGAACTTCCACGCTGTTCTCGTACTTCGTGTAAATCGTTCCAACATCGCTTTCACTTGCAACAGTGTAGCGGTGTGGGATTATTCTTGCATAAATATACTTCAGCGGGATGGTTCTTCCCAGTTCAATGACTCTCTTTTTCTTTCCATTGACAAGCGCTCCAGGAACTATAATTGTGACGTTTTTACAGAACCTGCATTCAAAGACGAGCTTTCCAACGTCGAGGTTGTTGTCCCAATTGGATTCCTCAAGTTTAACCTCTGGAAGAGTCTTGTACTTGAAAGTTATGCCGTAATTCAGGGTCTTCATATTATTCGTATAATAGGCAGTAACACTTACCTCTTCAAATGCAATACCTATTCTTGAAAAGTTCTCAAGCACAAATGTTTTAGTAAGTGTATTCCCTTGGACTTCAGAATATCCGGTTTCTGATGACCAAAATCCGATTTTTTGAACTGGTTCTTCTACTGTACCATTATCTTTGACAATCTTCAGGGGGGCTACTTTAATCTCGATTGTTACGGTATCTGTGTCTATCACCAGTGTTGAATAGCCAGGCTTAACTTTTTTACCATTTACTGTCACTGTAATGTTATATATTTTCTTCCCCCCATATCTAGGAGGAGCTTTTAACTCCTTAGTTTTATTGTATTTCGGCTTTTGAACTGTGGGGGGAGTTTTGGGATGTAGTGCAGGGTCTGTTGGGACGGTTCCGGCTTTATATTCTTGATAATCTGTAAATCCATCTCCATCAGTATCTGGGTTGAGCGGATCAGTGTGTGAGGTTTTACCGTTTACTGTCCATGTGGTGCTAACCTCTGTATAATCAGTTAAACCGTCACCATCCGTATCCGGATTTTTGGGGTCAGTTTTCAAAATGTACTCCTTGTAGTCAATTAACCCATCACCGTCGCAATCCATGAGATATGCACAGGTGTCCTGCTCAATCAGATTATCCCCATCTATGTCATCCTCTACGGGAACGAGGTCCACGGAATCAATTATCCCATCTCCATCGGAATCTGGGTCATTTGGATCAAGCAAAAGAGGTCTCCTATTATCTGGGAAAAAAGCCGGGCAGTATCCTATCCCAACTGTATAATGAAGCTCCTCATAATCGCTCAACCCATCACCATCCGTGTCGTACTTTGTGGGGTCTGTTGGAATGCCGAAATAGCAGATCGCATTGTCTATGTGTACTTCGTTTTTCGTATATCTCTCTTTGTAGTCTGACGTAAAGACGGGATCGAGATAGCTGTGCATTCCAGTATGGATGTATCTTTCCACGATGCTGAAGGGGTATTTATTCAACTTTACATATGATTTGAGATCCTCCATCGTTGGAACACAGATATCAGTGGTGTTCAGATAATCACTGACAAAACTTTCCCACCAGGTGTATTCTTCATCGCTGGGAAGTTCTCTTCCCAAAATGGATGTAATGTTTTCAGTTAGCTTGAACTCATATATGAGCTTAGGAAGAACCTCCTGAAAGTCCGTTAAGCCATCGCCGTCAGTGTCCCTTCTGAAGGGACTTGAACCAAACTTGAGCTCAAGATTATCAAACAAGCCATCTCCATCCGTATCGGGTGAATATGGCAACGTGCCGAGTTTAAGTTCCTCACTATCCGGGATGAAGTCTCCATCACAGTCCGTTGTTAAATCACAGTGATATTCAGTGATACTATTCCCTTCAATCATAGTATAAATCTCATCTCCATCTTTGATGCCATCTCCGTCCTCATCAGGGTTAAGGTATCTCTCCATATGTCCCTTTATCCTGTACTCCCACTCGAACTTGTCGCTAAGACCATCTCCATCAGTATCTGGATTGGTTGGGTCGGAAGGCGGAAGATGATATATCTTGGGAAGCTCAACGAGCTCAAACTTGTCCGATAAGCCGTCTCCATCAGTGTCCTTAAGCAGGGGATTCGTGCCAAGCTTTATTTCCTCTCCATCCTCTAATCCGTCCCCATCCGTGTCATCGTAGCGGGAATTGGTCCCAAGCTTGACTTCAGTGCCATCTCCGAGACCATCACCATCCGTGTCGAACAGAGCAGGATGGGTGTTGTAAACATTTATCTCGTCCCGATCAGTAAGGCCGTCTCCGTCAGTGTCCATGTACATGCTTTGACTCTGAGCAGTTACCGAGACTTTCAGCGGTGTAGTTATCAGCATCAAGAAGAGTAAAAGGGCAATCTTCCTCATTTTTCTTCCTCCGTCCAGATTATCTTACATTCATCTGATGATAGGAATGTTATGTAGTTTCTTTCAATACCTCTACTTTCTCCGTTTTTCGTTATTTCTGCAGAATAGTGATACTTACATGCGACAAGCTCTGTGTTTGCCATAACACATTCCGGCTCGCTTATCTCAAGCTTTGAAAAATCAACTGCCTGATAAAGGGCATTGTGAAGCTCAGCAAGAGATTCATTATCAACTATTCTTAAGTCAAAATAGTCTAAGATCGGTTGTTCATTTTTCACAGCCTTGTAATATGCTTTGATAACTTCAGGGGCTTTTTGAAGACATTCCTGATATCCAGGAGGAATTAGGGACATGTTCACGGCGTAGGTTTGGTTGAAAATGCTGACAGTTTCAGTGCCTTTCTTAACCTGAGGTGTCTGCGTTGCTGTTGATGTTGTGGTGGTTGATGTTTGTGTTGTAGTCTGCTGGAGTATACTTTCACGACTCTGTGTTTTTTGGGTTTCAGTGGGCATGCCGTTTTGGGTACATCCACTAACAACTAAAACAATTCCAAGCAGAACTATTAAAAAGAGAGTTTTCCCTCCTTTCACTCCCAAATCCCCCCAGGATACACTTTAATCCCTATATCGCTTGATAAGGTACTAACACCTCTTAATACTCTATCAACTTATCTGTGCTAATGTACGCACTTGGAACTGAAAGGGGGAATGAAAGAAAAAGTAAGACTGGTAGTAGCAATACCTCTCTTTTCATATTAATCGATCTCCTATAATACTTTTCCCTCCTTCTGGAGCATTTCTTGATATTTCATTTCGGTCAGGCGAATCTTTACTTTGTCTTTAGGACTTAACTTCAGTGTCCCAATTTCCCTACGCTCTTCCCACCATCCTTCCTCTTCATCATCTTCATATTCATATTCTTCATAGATATGCGTGTATTCGATTTCAACAACAGTCTTTTTGGATTTGTGGAATAGTCCAACTTCGACTTCCTTTTCGATAACTCTATTAATTTCTGCCCAATATTTACTGTATCTTTCATCTACAAACACTTCAGGCCTGTAGAATTTCACTTTGTCCCACTTTTGTGCAAGTTCTTCTGCTGTAAGCTCAAATTCAACATACTTGAGTTGCTTAACCATTTTGCCTGCCACATCTTTCAGTTTGTTCAAAAATCCCATACATCACACCGTCCAAATCTATACTTTTTTAATTTATATAGCGTAACCAAGAAGAGAGGAGCTCAGGTAGGAACTCACTCTCTTCTTGGTTGTAAGGGTTTTCAATTCGTACCCATTATAGTGCGATCTTACTATTTATTTGCTTTTTTTCCATAATCATCTAAACGGACAAAATATTTATTCAAAATATGTTAAAATTCTGTGGAAATTTCAATTTATTCAAAAATATTCTCCTCTCTTCCGAAAAATTTTCGAAAATGATTAGAGCTACATCACTAATAGCAGTCATAAGTCTTTGGAAGTTTGTTTATCAAACTTTGGTTAAATATGAATGTTCAAAAAGCTGACCTATTACAGCTATTATTGGAATTTAACAAAAGCTCTCAGTATAAGTGAATAAATGGCTAATACCTGTATCACTAAAGTTGCTCCTTATTAGCGTGGGCTCATTAGGAATATGCAACAGCAAGTGAAATATCTCAAAAATGATATGTTCAGTTTTCAATCGATAAATTTTTATATACTAAGCACCCAAGTTTAGTACAGAAAAATGTACTACAAAAATTTGTACTGTGATGAAAATGGAGGACTTGAAGAGACAACTTGAAGAACTTAAGAAAAGGTTGGAGGTGCTTGAGGAAAGCATAGACCCGGTAGATGAAATAATGCTATCCATTAAGATGCGTCTAAGGAAGAAGCTTGAAACTGGAAGCTTGGAGTTGAATGAAGAGAAAGCCGCAAAGATTCTCAAAAGCCTCGCCAATCCAGATAGAATTAAGATTCTCAAGATGCTCTCGAAGAAACCAATGTCTTTCAAGGAAATTAAGGAAGCCTTGGGAGTTGAAAGTCCAACCGTTTCTCACCATCTCAAGCTCCTCAAAAAAACTGGAATGGTGAGGAGTGTTGAAATGTATGAGATTACCGAAAATGGTCGCTTGTTTTTACGCTTGCTTGAAATTATCTCTGCTTTAGGGGAGGTGGAAGAATGAAGTGGGATTATAGTATTTTTGAGGAAAAAAGCTTGCGATTCAAACTTGCTGAATATCTAAAAACGCTAACGGCACTAATGCTGATCCTCTGGCTTCTAAAGGGGCATCTTAAGCTCACCCTTTATAATGATTACATGGTTTATGCAATAATAGGCTTGATTTTTGCCTTTGAGCTTTTAAGTGTCGGTAAATGGCTGGGAGTAACGCTAAGCGGCATCATATTTGCTTTAGCTAAGGCATCATTCTGGACAAGTATCTTTCTGTTCTTCGGGAAGTGGCTTGGAATGTCACCTAAGCTAAGCGGTTACGCTGGAACTGCATTTGCTTATGCTGTTGTTCTGGCGATAGCTGGAGTCCTAACAGCAAAGTTCAGCAAGGAGAGATTTGAGTTAAAGGTAGAGGGCAAAGCTTACGAATTTAAAGGAGCTGACTTTGGTGATGTAAAAGTTCAAGGTGACGGTAAGGCATATCCAATAAAGTTTGGAAAGAAAAAGGCTGGATGGATAATAGATGGGGATATTGAAGTTACCGCAAAGACACCGCTGGGCGAGATCAGAAAGAGACTCATCTCTCCAGTTGCAATTTGGACCTCTGTCAACATAGCCGGTAAGAGAACTTCCTCTGATCCAGCATTCGTAGAGCGGGCAAATGAGCTAATAAATCCCGATAGGCTCTACAAGAAGAACAAGAGCGATAGTATAGTGGATCTTGGCTTCATAAAAGTTTATGAGGGCGAAGGTTTCGAATATGTGAAGCTGCCGTTCATTGAGGTTATAGAAACGCCGAGCGGTGAGGAGGTCAGAGTAGGTCCAATTAGAATCCGTGAGGGACATCCAGATAAACCATCAAGTGAGATGCTCACTATAAGAGAGCTCACCAACGGCTTCCAGCTTACAAAAGTTGGAGACAAGCTGAAAGTTCAGACAGAGGATTACTCCATAGAGGTGAGCGATGGAAAAGTTGTATACAAGAGTGGAAATGAAAGTTTGGCATTGGGAACGGATTACGTCTCACTTCACTCTGGAGAGATTTCAATAACTGTGGGAAGAGGCAAAGCTAAGATACGCATTGAAGACGTCGTTATTTCAGCTAAAGAAGGTAAGGTCAGGATTAGGGTCGGTGAGAAGAGCTACTCCATCGAAAGCTCCCAGGCTTATAAACTTGTCCTTGAGAAAGCAAAGGAGATTGTGGAAGAGCAAAGCACCGAACTTATTGAAGGCTTAGGAATAGACAAAGCAAAGCTGAACAAACATGTAAAAGAACTCTTAGACGAGCTGATGCAGTATCTGGGGTGAGAAAGCGTGAGGTTCGAGGATGTGAAGAAAGTCGGGATAAAGGCAGTGAACGGAAAGGTAATGATCGAGGGATGGGATGAAAGCTGTGCTGAGGTGGAGTACATAACTCATGGCGAAGTTAACGTTGAAGTTGAAAAGCCTGGAGACGAGCTCATCATCAAAGAGGAGCCCAAAAAGAAGAAAATTTTGGGAATATTTGAGAAATCTTCAAATGGCTGGGCGGAGATTAGGGTTAAGGTTCCAAAATGGGCTGTCGTAAGCGCCACAAATGTAAACGGCACAATAGAAGGCAGAGAAGTCGAATTTAAGCTCGTTAATTCCGTCAATGGGAGAATAATATTGGAGAAGTGCATGGCTGGTATTATATCAACGGTCAACGGTGGAATCAAGGCATCCTTGAGCAGGGCAGAATCCCTAAAGGTGAAGACTGTAAACGGACCAATAAGGCTCACGATAGAAGAGCTTGAAGGTAATGCTGTGATAGACACCGTCAACGGAAGCGTTCATTTAATCCTGACTGAGTTCTGTGACGCCAAGATAAAAGCGAAGTCTGTCAACGGAAGCGTTCGCATGATTGATACCGACACCATAGGCACGGGCGAATACGAGGTGAATGTAAGCACGGTAAATGGCTCGATAACGATTGAGTTCATCTGACCAGTTATCCTCCAAAAGTTTTTGGAAAAATCCAAAGGGGTTAGTGATGATGCTCAACCTTGGAAAGAACTTTTGGCTCTACGCCATAGGGAGGTTCATTTCACAGCTCGGCTGGGCAGTTCAGGATGTTGCTTTACCGCTTTACGTCCTTGATGTAACGAAGAGCGGTGCAATGATGAGCATCTTCCTCATAGCCGAGCTGGTCCCTCGCTTGATCCTATCACCAATTGCAGGTGTTGTGGGCGACAGATACAACAGAAAAGCCCTTATGGTGTGGCTCGACATAGCGAGAGGCATTCTGCTCTTTGGGGTAATAGCTTTTGGACTGCTTAATCTTAAGACTCTCTTGATTGTGCAAGTCTTAATGAGTATAATGGGGGCTTTCTTTGCCTCGGCGACAAGCGCCATGTTTGCTGATCTGGTTGAAAAAGATGAGCTTACGAGAGCTACATCAACGGTTCAAACTCTTGGCATAATAGCAAGGATAGCTGGTCCAATCCTCGGTGGTGTTATCTACGCTTTTGGAGGCATAAGGTTAGCGCTCTTAATAAACGCAGTCTCATTCTTTGGCTCTGGACTATTTGAGATGCTCATCCATTATGAATGGAAAACAAAAGACCTGAAGGACATACGTGAAATCAAAGAAGATTTGCTGGAAGGATTGAGATTCATCAAAACAAAAAAGGCTTTAATGATTTTAATGAGCTATGCCCTGCTCATCAACTTCCTCTTCAACCCAATTGGAGCCGTCGTTTTGCCCTACGTCTTCAGGATTCAAATTGGCTTCTCAGCTCAGCAGTTTGGAGCATTGGAAACCGCCATAATGGTGGGTATGCTGCTTGGAAATGCTCTGATAATGGCAAAGCTCGGCGACAGGGCAGAGATGTTGCTGTTCAAAGCTCTGTTCATGGAGCTAACTTTGTTCTTAGTAATAACTCTGCTGTGTTCACCATTCATAAGCCTGGAAGTATCGTATCTCTTTATAGCATTTGTAGCTGTTGATGTTTTATTAGGAATCTTGAATGCTCTCGTGAATGTCCCGATTTCGGCAAAACTGCAGAAGATGATGCCGAGTGAGCTTAGGGGAAGGGTGTTCTCAGTATTTGATATGTTTGCAATGGGAACGACTCCAATAGGAATGGCAATTGTCGGAGTTCTCTTAGAGATTCTCCACCCATATCAGCTGATGATTATCTCATGGTTCGCTGGATTTGGTGTTACTTTATACTACTTTGTCAGATATGAAAGCATTATCCTGGCATCAGAAGCAGAGAAAGAAGGAATTTGAATCACTCAAGCCAAACGTTATCATCTCCGAAGTAGTTCAGCTTAACCACAAAAAGCCTAAACGGCTCTTCATTTTCATTAACAACCCAGTGAACAGTCTTGGGCTTGACCAAAAAGATGTCTCCAGGTTTTGCATTGTACTCTTCTTCTCCAATACCAAGCTTTGCTTCTCCACTTATTATATAAAACAGCTCGTACTGTCTTTCATGATAGTGTTTTGGAACTGTCTGCTTGGGTTTAATCTCAACTATTTGAGCGTAACTCCCTTCAGGAAGCTCACCTTCAAACAATGGGGCTTTCCTGTAAGTTCCCCTGTCAATGAACTCATTAATTTCGGCTTTCATATCCCTCATCCCCAGTGTAATCTATTTTTACTCCCCTAAAAAGACTTCCTTCAGATGAGTATTTAAGTGTTCAAATCTGCGCAAAATCCTTTTATATGGTGGTAATGTAAATTACTTAAGGGTGGTCAACATGCAAGATGTTCTCGAAAAAGCCCTTGAATGGGCTATGAACAATTTGAAAGCAGAATACATGGAGCTACGCTATGAGAATCTCAAAAAAACAAATCTTGAACTTAAGGATGGAACTTTTGTGACCTTCACTGGAAAAATCCAAAGAGGAGTTGCAATAAGGGTTCTTGCAGATGGAGCTTGGGGATTTTCTTCAACCAACCGCTTGGAGAACTTAGAAAAGGCAATTGAAGAAGCATATAAGTTAGCAAAAGCCGGAGCAAAAGCAAAGAGGGAAAAGATTCAGCTTGCTGAGATAAAGCCCATTGAAGACATAGTAAAAAGCAAGATGAAGATTAAGCCAGTTGAAGTTAACATTGATGACAAAATTGGACATCTCAGAGAACTTGAAAAACTTCTCAAAGAGGATAAAGTCGTTAAGTCCACAATGATTCGCTATGAAGATGCAAGCGGTGAAAAGATTCTCCTCACAAACGAGGGGACAAAGATAAAGTGGGACGTCAACTATCTTGTCCAGTACATCTGGACAACTGGAAAGGAAGGGGATAAGTTAGCTGCAAGCAGAGACTCAATAGGGCAGGTGGATTACGGCTGGGAGATATTCGAGACAAAGGAAACCAATGAAGTTGTTGCTCAGAGAGTTTTAAAGAAGCTCCATGCTCAGCTTAACGGCGTTGCACCAAAGAGGGGAGAATTCCCCATTGTTGCGGGACCAATTATAGTTGGAATCATTGCCCACGAGGCTTTAGGTCATTTGGCTGAGGCTGATCTTACAATTAACTCACCGTTTAAGGATCTCATGGGTAAGCAAATTGCACCAGAATTCGTTACAATGAGCGAGAGAATCGTTGATGGCGGCTTTGGAAACGACAAATACGATGATGAGGGCGTTCCCGTTAAAGATATTCACATAATTGAGAACGGAATTCTGAAGGAACTCATGGTCAATAGAGAATATGCTCACAAGTGGGGAATTGAGCCAAACGGACATGCGAGAGCCCAAGACTACACTTTTCCACCAATCATTAGAATGCGCAACACGGTGTTTGAGCCCGGTGACTGGAGCTTTGAAGAGATGATCGAGGACATTAAGTTCGGCTATTATGTCGTTGACTTCAGAGGAGGTCAAGCTCAGCTCAATTCAGCATTCCAAGTTGGTGTGCAAGAGGGCTATATGATTGAGAACGGTGAAATTACAAAGCCAATAAGAGACACTTCCATCAGCGGAATTGCAATTGAAGCTTTAAAGAAGATAACTGCTGTGGGAAAGGACTTTGGAATTGAGACAGGTTTCTGTGGAAAGGGACAGACAGCATTTGTTAGTTCCGGAGGACCTCACATGAGATTTGATGGAGGAATAATTATCGGGTGATTGAAATGGAAGAGCTCATCCGCTATGGTGAAAAGTTTTTTGACGAGCTTGAGATTGCCGTTTACAGAAACAGAGACGTTGGAGTTAACATTGAGCTTAATGAGGTCTCAACTTCCTCTGTGAGGCAAAGAACAATTACTGTAATTAGGGGCATAATAGATAAACGCATAGGGATAAGCATAATTGACAGCAAGGATAAAGAGGAAATCAAGAAGGCAATTGAAGAAGCATACAAGATGGCTAAGCTCAATGCTCCAGATGAGAAGTGGGTTTCACTTCCGGAGCCTGGCAAATACAGAGAGCCAAAGAAGATAAGCAAAGAAGTTAAAGAGGTTTCTCCAGATTACTTTGTGAACTTAGCAACTAAAGCTATCAAGCTTGCATTAGAGAAAGACAAAGGCTTTGTTGTTGCTGACGGAGACGGAGGTGCTCAGTGGAGCGAGAGCTTAATAGTAAATTCTCACGGCGTAGATGTCTTCCAGGAAGGAGGAGGAGCCTACTTTTACCTTGAGCTCATCGGAAGGAAGAATAGTAATGTAACGCCAGGTATATTTGAATTTGATGCCAAGCTTGGCTTGAACCTTGAGGTTGAGAAAGTGGTCGAAGAGGTTGCTCAAAAAGTCAAGTGGGCTTACAACGTTGAGAAAAGCAAGACCGAGGAGGCAAAGGTGATAGTTGGACCGTGGGCAATGGCTTCCCTTTTAAGTTATGCTCTCTTCCCAGCGTTTAGCGGTGAAAGGGTAATTAAAGAAACAACACCACTGCTTAACAAAGTTGAGCAAAAAATTGCAAGCGAGCTTTTGACGATTTACGATGACCCATTCCACGAACTTAGTTTAAAGCCAGTTATAGCCGACGATGAAGGAGTTCCAACGAGAAAGAACATTCTCATTGAAAACGGCATCTTCAAAGGCTTCGTATGGAACAACTACTGGGGTAAAGTTTATGGGACAGAAAGCACAGGAAATGGGACGAGGAACCTCTCAACAGGCGGAGTTGGAATAGGCTTCCATAATATTGTTATTGAGAAAGGAAAAGAAAGCCTAAGCGACTTGATATCTGAGATTGACCATGGCTACCTCGTTGATGGCTTCCAAGGGGCACACTCAAGTAATCCGGACAATGGAAACTTCGCCGTCGTTGCTAATCCGGCTTTCCTAATTGAGAGCGGAGAGGTTAAAGGCTCAACAGTCTTCATGATGAGCGGCAATGTTTACGAACTAATCAATCAGATTTACGCAATCAGCAAAGAGCAGAAGGTAATTCCATTCCACGGAACGACAATAACTCCGTGGATTGCCTTTGAGGATGTCAAGATTGCTGGAAAATAATGCCATTCTTGTTTCTTGTACTTTTTTCACAAACCATTAAATAGAGACAGAAAAATTTATAAATCCCACTTATGAAAGTGTTAGCAAAAACTATAATAGTGGTAATAATGGTAAACGGCTTAGGTAGAAATTTTTGGCTTTTTGCTGTTGGGAGGTTCATATCCCAAATAGGATGGGCAGTTCACGAAGTGGCACTTCCCCTGTATATTCTCGACAAAACCCAAAGCGGAGGAATGATGAGCATTTTTGTTCTTGCAGATATGGTTCCTTCCTTAATTTTCATGCCACTTGCTGGTGTTATCGGGGATAGATACAACAGAAAAGCTCTAATGGTAGGTTTTGACTTGATTAGGGGAGTTCTTCTCTTTGGAGTTATCTTTCTTAATCTCCTCCAGATATATCAGCTTCTTGTTCTTCAAGTTGTTCTTGCAATAATGAGCACGTTTTTTGGAGCCTCCACAGGTGCCATGTTTCCTGATTTGGTTGAGTCTGACAAAATTGAGAGAGCAAATTCAATAATAAGCTCACTCTCAATAGTTGCTCGCCTCATTGGTCCTGCGCTTGGTGGATTGATATATGCAATTGGCGGCATAAAACTCGCATTTATGATAAACGCTCTCAGCTTTTTTGGTTCAGGTCTCTTTGAGTTGCTGATAGAATACGAATGGAAAACAAAGGAGATAGAGCGGCTTGGTGAAATCCTAGCAGATATCAAAGAGGGACTTCTATTCCTAAGGTCAAGTCGTTATCTTATGGTTTTGATAAGCTTTGCCCTGTTCATGAATGCATTGGGTCAGCCATTTGGTTCTGTCTTGGAACCATACGTTTATAGAGTGGTGTTAAAGCTATCAAGCCAGCAGTTTGGAGTTCTTCAGTCTTCACTCATGGTCGGAATGCTTTTGGGCAATATGTTGGTTGCGGTAAAACTTGGAAGAACAGCTGGAAAACTGTTTTTTAAATCCATTTTCTTTAACGGTGCTATGATGTTAGCCTTTGTCTTTCTGATTTCTCCCTTAATCATGATTTCCACATCATTAACATTTGCATGTCTGCTTGGGATAAATGTCCTGTGGGGTCTCACCAGTGCAGTGATCAACATCCCCCTGCAGGCGAGGATTCAAAGGGCAGTGCCAAGTGAACTCAGGGGTAGAGTATTCTCAGCTATTGGAGTGCTTGTAAATCTCTCCACTCCACTTGGGCTAATTATTATAGGCCCTCTCCTTGATCTTTACCCAGCATGGAAAGTTGCACTTGGTCTTTGGAGTTTGATGTTCTTGGTGGTCATTATATACTATGCCAAGTTTAGAGAAGTGTTGAGTGCCTGAAATTTAAAATTCAAACTCAACTCCATTTTCATCTCCTTCCCAAAGAATAATTCTCTGAAGTCTGATATTTGAGGGCAGTTTCTCCCTAATCTTTTGAGCAATCCACAGTGCTATATTTTCAGTGGTGGGATTATCAAAAAACCTATTGAGGTTTTTATGTCTTAGGTTAGCTACAATATTCTCAACAATGTTTCTTAGTTCCAAAAAATCAATTACATACCCTTCTCTAAGCTCTCCCTCCACAACTACCTCAAGTCTGAAAGTATGACCGTGAATTTCTTCTGGTTTCCCATTAATAACAACTGCATGGGCTGCATCAAATGTAAACCTCTCTATTATCCGTGCTTTCATGTAACCACCAAAAGACTCTCTGCTCTTATGTTAAATAATGTTCGGTATCTGTTATACATAATTAAGCATATTTTTATCCCTTAAAAATAACCCATCGTAATGTTTAAATTTCACAGCACTTATAAAGCCAATAACGTTAGTTTTTCGAGGTGATAACGATGACAAGATATATGGTAACATCAGCTCTGCCTTACGCTAATGGCCCCATCCATGCAGGGCATTTGGCTGGAGCATATCTGCCAGCGGATATCTTTGTCCGATATCTCAGACTGAAAGGAGAAGATGTCATCTATATCTGTGGAACTGACGAACATGGGACGCCGATAACATTCAGGGCATTAAAAGAAGGTAAAAGTGCAAGGGAGATTGTTGATTACTATTACGAACACATAAAGACCACTTTTGCAAGGGCTAAAATAAGCTTTGATTACTTCGGAAGAACGGAGTTGCCAGTTCACTACAAGGTCAGTCAGGATTTCTTCCTGAAAGCCCTTGAGAATGGACATCTTGTAAAGAAGGTAACAAAACAAGCCTATTGTGAGCATGATAAAAGGTTTCTCCCAGATAGGTATGTAATTGGAACTTGTCCCTACTGTGGGGCTGAGGAGCAGAGGGGAGACCAGTGTGAAGTTTGCGGTAGACCGCTAACCCCTGAAATTTTGATAAACCCAAGATGTAATATATGCGGAAACCCCATAACCTTCAAAGATTCAGCCCATTATTACATCAAAATGCAAGACTTCCAAGAAAAGCTTAGAAAGTGGATTGAGGGTAATGAACACTGGAAGCCCAACGTTAGGAATACCGTTCTTGGATGGATAAAGGAGGGACTTGAGGAGAGGGCTATAACCAGGGACTTGGATTGGGGAATTCCAGTACCACTTGAAGACAAGGATATGAAGGGCAAAGTCCTCTATGTTTGGTTTGAGGCTCCAATAGGATACATATCAATAACAATTGAGTACTTCAAGCGCATAGGTAAGGAGGAAGAATGGAAAAAGTACTGGCTGTCAAATTATGACGGAGAAGAAACAAAAATAATTCACTTCATCGGGAAAGATAACATACCATTCCATGCAATTTTCTGGCCGGCTTTCCTAATGAGCTATGGGAAGTTTAAAGATGAAAATGGAGAATTTGAGTGGCTACTACCGTATGATGTTCCAGCCAACGAATACCTCAACTTAGAAGGCAAGAAGTTCTCAACCAGCAGAAACTGGGCTATTTGGGTTCATGAATTCTTGGATGAATTTCCCGCTGACTACCTCCGCTATTACTTGACAGCGATAATGCCCGAAACAAGGGATTCCGATTTTAATTTCAAGGACTTCAAGGCAAAGATAAACGAGGAATTGGTTAATGTTCTTGGAAACTTTGTCCACAGAGCTTTAACTTTCGTTAACAGATATTTCGATGGAAAAGTCCCTGAGAGAGGAGAACTTGATGAATTAGACAGACAAGCATTTAAGGAAATTGAAAAAGCCTTTGAGGAAGTTGGAGAGTTGATAGCGAAATACCGCTTCAAAGATGCATTGAAGAGAGCAATGGCACTTGCTGCCTTTGGAAACCGCTACTTCGATTACCAGCAGCCTTGGAAGACTGCAAAGACTGACAAACAGAGAACAGCAACGATGATTAATGTTTCCCTCCAGATAGTTAAAGCCCTTGGAATACTCATCGAGCCGTTCCTCCCTGATGCAAGCGAAAAAATATGGCACCTCTTAAATCTTGAAGAGCTTAAAAAGTGGAAGTTTACCGAAATTCCAGCTGGACATAAGGTTAGAAAAGCTGAAATACTCTTTAGGAAGGTCACTGATGAAGACATTATATTCTTCATAGTCAAACACATCGCCAAAGGAAATCCAGAGAGTGCAAAGCTTCTTCTTGAAAAATACTATAAGATGGACGAAGTCGTAAAGGTTACCCTCAAGAAGTTCGGCGAAAAGAGAAAGGATGAAGCAATGGCAATACTTAAGAGCATCTATAAGGAAAAACTTGAGAAGAAGGATAAGAAAAAGGAGGGCAAAAAGATGGAATATATAAAGTTTGATGAGTTTGCAAAGCTTGACCTGAGGGTTGGAAAGGTAATAAGTGTGGAGGATCACCCAAATGCAGACAAGCTCTACATTGTCAAAGTTGACCTCGGAGGTGAAGTTAGACAGCTTGTCGCTGGTCTTAAGAAGTACTACAGCAAGGAAGAGTTACTCAATAAGTATGTTGTGATTATAGCAAACCTTGAACCAAAGAAGCTTAGAGGAGTTGAAAGTCAGGGAATGCTTTTGGCCGCAGATGATGGTAAAAATGTTGCATTGCTTGTACCAGATAAAGAAGTAAAATTGGGAGCAAGAGTCCATTAGAGTTTAAGTTCCACCCAGTTCTCTTTTCTTCCTTTAATTATTCTCACTAATCCCTGCTTTTCGAGCCGTTTGAACATTCTCCATGCTGTAGTTTTTGGAAGTCCGAGAGCATTTCTAACCTCAGCTTGACTTGCCCTTCCGCCTTTTTCAAGGATGTACAGTAATGCATTCCTTTCCTCATCATTTAAATCAAATTTTTGCATCTTTTTTAAAAATGCATCTCTATTAATTTTGATGCTCTTAGAGGATTTTTTATTGGAGATTAACCTTATTCCAATGAATACTGCACTGATAACCAAAATCCCTGCAAGGAGATAATATACTGCATTTTGAGATTTCTCTTCTATGCCGTATTCCAAAGTGTATGATATACTTTGATTTCCTGGGGGCATGGAAATAACATTTGAGCTTATTGAAAGCGGAATATCACTCAAATCAACTACTATTGCATCATCAGGAAGAACAACCTTAAATGAATACTGAGACGATATATTTAAAGTCCAAACGAGGCCATATTTAGAAGTTAAATCAGGAGTATAATACGAGATCCTTATAAGTTGAGCATTGTTAACATAGATTATTACCTTATTACCAGAAACCTCAAAATTGAGAGGGTTTCCATTTTCATCTTCTACAATGAGATTTTCATAATTCTCCCCTAAAACAGGGACACTTATTTGAACAGCATAGTCGCTGGGAATAATCTGATAATAAACTTCAACGTATCCATCCCTATAAACAGTGAGTTTCAGCTCAGAAACAGTAAATTCAGCACTAACCAATGGAATCACAAGGAGGACGAGACCGATTAGAGCCATTGTTTTTCTCATTTAATCACCTCTCCAAAAATTAAAAATCAAGAATGAAAGAGGATAAATTGTTCAACATTGTAAAGCAATCTTAGTGCAATTGCAAAATGCTCTCTTGCGGGAGCAGGTTTCCTCTCTTTTAGCAACCTCAATCCTATATGTAACTCTTGTGCAGCAGTTCTGAGTTCAATTTCAGCTCTTCTTGTATTAATTCCCCTCTTTTTGAGCTCTTGTAATGCTCTGGCATCTTTTCTAATTCTGTCCTGCATCTCTTTAAGGAATGCACCAACACCCCTTTTTATCTTTTTCTCAACGAATCTTTCGTGAATCTTATTGATGCTTCTGAAAAATGCGTCAATCTTTGGCTTATTTTCGAGTATCACTGTTAGAGCATCTTCCCACTTTTCTTGTTCTGCTAAGTTTTTGACTTCGTCATAAATAGCTTTTATTTCCTCAAGTTTAGCCTCCGCCTCTGAGGTATCTATTCCTCTTTCCTTTGCTTCTTGTATTACTCTCTCTGCAAAAGTTATGCCTTTTTCAGTTCTAATTAAGAACTCTTTCACAATTTTGTCAGCATTTGCATAAGCCAGTTCTTTTCTAACCTTCCTTAATTCTTCATCAAGCTGTGCTTTCTTTTCTTTTGCTATTTGGAGATCCTCTCTTGCTTTTTCAAAATCTTTTGCCTTGATATCCTCTAACACAACCTTATATGTTTGCCTTGTTTCATTGTAGAGCATTGTCAAGTTGCTGACATCAATTCCCTCTTTTTCAGCCATGTGGATTGTCTTCCCAACGAATTTGAAGTACTGAATTGTTCTCTCTATCTCTGCTCTTATCCACTCTCTTGCTTTTTCAACTTTTTCTTTTCCTTCTTTTAGCCCTCTTAAAACAATTTTGTAGTGGTGCATTGCAGTTAATGCATCAAGTATTGAGTTGTAATAATCGCCGTTATTGAACTCTTCAAGTGCTTTTTCCTTAAACTCTTCTGCTTTCTCATAGTGAATTAATATTGTTGAGTTCTCAGGAAGCTTGTCCTTTATTGGTTCAACTCTTTTTTCAGTGAACTCACTTAACCTTGTAAGTTGGTTAATGAGCTGTTCTGCAATTATCTGCTCTCTTGTTGCATTGTCAAGGGTTAATTGTTGAATCTCTGTCGTATTGCTGGCTTCATTTTGGGCCATACTAAATGGTATCAAACTTCCAAGAAGCAACACTACTAATGCCAAGGCGCCCCATCTCATGGACATCACCAATTATGAGTGTGATTTTGACTTATTTTAGGAACCCGGTGAAAAGAACGTTTCGGAACGTTCCACTTGTTAATTTTGATTTGCTTTTTTAGTATTTAACTTTTTTGAGCAAGAAAATTCCAAGATTTTGAATTTGAAACGACAAGAAAAAGGATAAATACTGCAAAACTAAAATTTGATATGGTGACGTTCTTGAAGAGGGAACAGCTTAAATTTCTCTTAGTTAATCTCCTTACCTTGGCTGTTCTCCAGCCAGGAGCAGTAGCTTTTGCCAACTTTGACGCTCCATATGGCTTCCTGAAAGATTTGTCAGCATGGCTGGAGGCTTATGTAGGAACCATACCACTTGTTCTCATATATGCTTTTTGGGACCGTGAAAAACTTGGGAAGAAAGTAATTGGGGGCTATTTAATATTTGCTGCACTGTTGGTAGCCTTTTCATACTATATTTCCAAGCTTGTGGTTGCTGACATAAACCCTAACTTCTCATTCACTGATTTCTTAATACTTTGTCCAGTAAGCATGGTATTAGCTCTCATGCTCTTTATTCCAAGTCTCGTATATATTCACAGGCTCTACTATTCGTATGATTTGCCTCTGATAATAGCAGAGCTTTTGATAAGCTTTGCTGCACTTTTGTTGTACACAAAGCTAAGAAAGAGTTAGAGAATTATCAACGGGCATCAACAGAGCAAAGCCAAGGCTCAAGAATGCCATGGCAAATCCAGGCGAAAGCACCCACCACCAGTAGCCACCATACAATGCACCTTGTTGTAGAGCTTCAACAACGAAGGAGCCCCAGTTTACACCAGGTACCAATCCGAAGAAGCCGAATATTGATATTAGTGCAACGATTCTTGGCATTAGGAATGTGAAGTACCTAACACTGTGCTCTAAAACCACTGGTAAAATGTGCTTTCTGATGACATGAAATCCAGAAGCTCCCAAAGAGATGCTGGCAGTAACGTGCTCCTTTGACTTTTCCTGGATTGTCATTATTCGGATGGTCTTGGCAAATTTGCCCACCAGCAATATTGAGACCAAAAGCATGAACTTTATGGGATTGACTTCAACATGAGCCCCAATGCCCTGCCTTGACATCACCCATGTTAGAACAACAAGAATCGGCAGAATTGGAAGAGCAGTGAGGACTTCTAAGAAGAACGTAACTATGGACGAGAGCAGGTTTTCAAAGTAGCCAGAAATTAAACCAAACAGAAGCCCTAAAGCAATTATCATAACCGTTGTGAATAGTGCCAGATAAAGTGTGTTGACCATGCTCTTAACAAATCCCACCCATATGTCTCTACCATAGCTGTCGGTTCCAAGTAGTCCATAACTTGTTCCATAAACGATGATTTCTGGTGGAGCTGAGCAGTTGCATAAAATCCTGAAGATGTAGGTTCCTTTTAGTGTATTGAACTGATAATCTGTGGAGAAGAGAATCTCTGTAGGTGTTCTTGTTCCTAAATCAGCATCAGTCAGGTTAAACTTCTCCCTTAAGGCTCTAAAAGTTGAGAGAGCAATCTTATCATTTGTATTTAATGTGATATTTTGAAAAAGCATTTCATCATAAACGCTAACTAAAATCCCATCAGGCCTTTTTACATCAATAACATAGAAAGCGGGATGAGATATGATAACTGCAATATCGTTGGGTTTTTCATCGTATTCATGCCCATAGGTGTAGAGGTATTCTTTGTATTCTGAGGAAGACCAGTTTAGCTTAGGGGATAGCTTAACCGTTGGGGTTCCTCCTAACCAGACGGGCTTTGCTCTTTTTGGATAGCCAATCCAGTATACCCCATTTTCCCAGTTATCAAGCTTCTCTTTCGGGACTGAAAGATAACTTGCAACGACAAAAATCGTGAAAAGCATTAAGAGTACTGCACCGACTTTTTGTCTTCTCACCATTTCAGCTCACCCTTGGATCTATAATGCCCTTAAGAAGTTCAAGGAGCAGAGAAGCAGCAAAGGATATTGTGGCAATTATAAGAGTGGTTGCAAAGAAGAGGTAAAAGTTAAAGGTTACATTGATACCAACATTGGGTATTATCTCCCTTACAAAAGAATTTTTGAGAACTAATCCCAGGCCCATTAGCCCGAAAAGATAATCTATGATAAGATAGTCTGTAAACATCTCCATGAACTTTTGAGCTGTAAAGCTACTCACCACAATTCCAATGTTTCTCAAAATATGCTTCCTGTAGATAATCCTCTCCGGTACCCCCTTTGCTCTCTCTGTCTGGATATAGGGCTGATACATCTCTTTCTGTGTTTCTCTGGCAACTATGCTCATGAATTCCCAAATGAACACCAGGAATAAAGTCATTATAGGAAGGACAAGATGCTTTATTAAATCAAAAAGATATGCAACACCATGGAGCAGTTTTGGTGTAAAAAGCCCGCCTGTAGGAAGAATGTTTAGCTTAACTGCAAAAATTACTATAAGCAAAACTCCAACCCACCAGGAGGGCAAGCCATTGAAGAACCTCGTTATACCTTCTACAATCTCCAATAATCTCGAATGATTTGCAAGTTTCATCCCAAAGAGGACTCCAAAGGCAACAATTAATGCCATTGAGCTCAGCATTACTGTTAAAGTTACAAGGGTTGCACGAAAAAGACTTAATTCTCTTTCCTTCCTTTTATCAATTTGTGTCTTTAGAGGCTCTCCTTTATTTAGGAGGAGCTGGATTCCCATAATGAACGGATTCTTTGCCAGACCATACTTTTCAAGAAGAAGATGCTCGTAAATATACTTCCATGGTTCAACTCCTTCTTTTGCTGCTTCCCTTTTTATCTGTTCATAAAGAGCTGGATTTTTCATTCCAATGCCATATTCGGCTAAATCCTTAGCTTTCTCCTTGAGCAAGTGATTGGCAGTGACTCCCGCGGTTAAAATCAGAATTATCATAACTGTTAGATAAATAGTAATGATTTTTCCTAATGCCCTTTTTGCAATTCTCATGGAACATCATTAAGGGTTCCATTTTAATAAAGTTATAAAATTTTCGATAGAAAAATGAGAAATTGAAAATGACATTTTGTTATAATCTACGTAAGGATAGGGTTGAGTAACTAACAAAAGGCATGGGAGCAAACATAAATAAAATCAAGGCACAGAAACCCCCAAACCTTTTAGGATCATCCTAATTGCGATTATGATGAGTATCACCGAGAACCCAATTTTGAGACGCTCTGGATGTGTGTTGTGAGCAAGTCTCGCCCCTGAAAAACCCCCTAATATTAACCCCGGAGCTAACAATATTGCTTTGTCAAAATGAACCTGCCCAAGGGTGTAATGTCCAATTACTCCTGCTAAGGCTGTGAAGAATAAAGCAACGCTTGAGGTGCCAATGGCATAGTGGATTGGAAGTCCCAGCGAATAAAACAGCGGAACATTTAAAATTCCACCGCTTATCCCCAAAAGCCCAGAAGAAAAGCCAGATATAACACCCACCAATGGAACCTTCTTATAGTCAACTTTAACCTTCTTTTTTGTTGAGACTATCTCGGGCTTTTTAATCAGCTTGTATGCGACGTATATTAAAGCAAAGCCAAATATCGCACTCAACTGCCTTGTATTTAGGAATGCAGTTATATAGGCACCAAACAATGCAGATGGGATTGAAAATGCTTCCTTTAACACCACGACTTTGAAAAGAACATTTTTTCGCTTCAAATGCCCATAAGCAGATGCAAAAGAACTCATAGATATGCATGCCAAACTTGTTCCAATTGCATCATGGATAGGCAAACCCATAAGAGTTAGAACCGGAACTATCAAGAACCCTCCGCCAACTCCAAATAAACCAGCGAGCAAACCTATGAAAAAGCCAATGAAGATGTTGAGGATATACTGAAGCATGAAAAAAGTTCACAAAAATCACTTTAAATTTTTCCCAATTAATAATAAAAACTCAAGGAATGGGATACCCAAGTTCTTTAAGAATCATCTTGAGTGCTAAGAATGTCATTAAAAAGTCGTAGATGTTTAACTACGAGCATGACTTAAACATACTCAGTTGCACCAGAGACACTGTCAATTAGAAGTTTTGTTCTTTTTCCATTACTTGGATTGAACAAATTAAGTATCCAAAATTTTTTATAGGCTAAAGTAATGTTCATGTTGTTTAGTGTTATTTCTTTGATCATCGAAATTTTATATTCTCGAGGAAAGGTTTCAAGAATAAATTTTTTTATTTTTTCTTCGATTTCAACTTTCTTAACTTTTGGCTCTATAAGTTTTTCCTTTTTAGCATATCCACCTTTTAGACGGGGTTCTTCACAGTATCCGATAATACCAGTTAATCCTTCCACCATTAAATGTACTTTTTTGAATTCTCTAGTCCCAAATAATTGTTTAACAATGATAGTTAAACTGACTATCCAATAGGGATAATATAGATACTCAATTTTCTCTATTTGAATTCCTCTTCTTTTAATTAAGTTTAGAATCTTTTCCAGACTATCTATTGTTTCAAAATTCCCTTTAATAACTGTTATTTCAATTTCCATTGAAATCACCAAGAGTAAAGAGAAAAAGAACAAACCTTCAAGCACTTTTCTTTCTTACTTTGTTCATGTCCTCTATGGCAAAGTCCAGTCCTAATCTTCTTAATTCTTTTTCTGTTGGTATTCCATTTTCATCCCAACCTCTGAGTAGATAGTATTCTTCAAGCATTTTGTTTAATTCTTCTGGAGTAACTCCAAATTCTGCCGCTGGCCCTTTTGGAATTCTTTCGTGTAGTATCCTCCATGGCAAAGTGTCTTCTTCTCTTGCAACTTCTTTCTCTCTTATGTTGAAGCATCTCTCTAGAGTGTAAATCCTATGTGCAATGTCCCTGAGTTCTTCTATGGACATGTCAAAGCCCGTTACGAGATTAATTAGCTTAAGGTGATTTTCGTTTAATGAGGTTCCCAACACATTTTCGACGAAGTGGCAGACTATAAGGGAATCTCCAATTGTTGTCCAAAGGTTTATTTCATAATTGAGTCTTGCTTTTCCGTCTACTTTTTTCTTCTCTTCAGGTTGCATTGCATATTCCGGTCCGGGTCTTCCGTCATGGTGGCTTCCTCCCCTGTTGGAAACTGCATATCCTATTGCCATGCTCTTTAAAACTCTTGGTGAATGTCCTGCAATTTCTAATCCTCTCACGTGAATTGCGAACTTCCAAGAATCTTTCCCGATCTTTTCAGCCATTCTCTTAGTTCCTTCAGCAAGTAAGTTCCCTACTCCTTCTCTCTTTGCTATTTTGTCTATAAAAGTCAACAACGCTTCGGAGTTTCCAAAGTTTGCTTTTATGCCATCAAGCTCTTCTTCAGATATTAATCCCTTTTCATAGCACTCCATTATAAACGCAATCGAAAGTCCAGTAGAGATGGTGTCAAGACCATATTCATCGCACTTCTTATCTGCCTCAATCAATACGTTCGGGTCATCAATTCCACAAGCTGAACCAAGTGCATAGATAGATTCGTACTCTGGGCCTTCCGAAGTAATTTCTGGGTTTCTTAAAGATCTAAAGACCTTTCCACAAGCTACTGGACACCCAAAACAAGCCGTATTTCTTACAAAGTGCTTTTCTTTGAGAACTTCTCCAGAAATCTTGCGTGCACCTTCAAATGTTTCCTCTTGCCAGTTCCGTGTTCCTAGCCCGCCATGGATTTCATTTATGATATTGACGAGATAAGGTGTTCCATAGAGGGTATAATTAATTAATTTCTTAGTTATCTTTTTTGTAAATTCTTTTCTGAATTCTTTAAATCCTTTGGGGTCTGCTATTTTTACTTTTTTGGAACCTCTTACTGCAACGAGTTTTAAATTTTTAGATCCCATTACAGCCCCTAGACCTCCTCTTCCTGCTGCTCTTGCCCCACTGCCGATTATACAAGCATATCTGACTAAATTTTCTCCAGCGGGTCCTATAGCAAATGTGTCGTATTCTTTTCCGTATTTTTCTTTGAAAATTTTTTGAACTTCAATTGCTCCTTTTCCCCATAAATCCTCCGCTGGAAGCATCTCTACATTTTCTTCATCAATTTTTATCATTACTGGTTCACTTGCTTTTCCCTTGATTACTATTGCATCATATCCTGCAAACTTCATATGTGCAGCAAAACTTCCCCCCATGTTGCTGTGCATCCATCCATTAGTGAGGGGAGATTTGCTTACAAAAGTTGTTCTACCAGCCCCCATAAATGGCAACCCAGAGATGGGTCCAGCAGTAACTATTAATACATTATGTGAGGAAAGTGGATCAGTTTTTGGTTTTATCTCTTCATATAATATCCTTGCTCCAAATCCAACACCACCAAGGTAGTCTCGAGCAAAATTTTCGTTTGTTTCGTTTGTTTTAACTCCTTCTTTGCTTAGGTCGATATATAGGATTTTCCCAGCATATCCTTTCGTAACTATCACCCAGTATAGGGTAGAATATTAATTCTTAAAGGGTACTGCTTTTTCAATTTTACAATTTTTTAAAAATCTTATAGACGATATAAGGATTTGATAGTAATTATTAAAAATTTTTCATGAAACAGTAGGTTATATTTAATAATAGCTTCTTTGAATAATTTTCATTGGTATTGTAATGTTTTTAGGTGAAGCCTAATGGAAGGTAGGGAAAATGAAATAAAATTAATTGTAGAGCATACCTATGGAACTTGGAGGGCACAAAGGGCTTGGAAATCCCCCATATTTGTCACAAAAGCAGAAGGAGTGTACTTTTGGGATCATACAGGGAAGAGATACTTGGATTTCTCATCTCAACTCATGTGTTCTAACCTTGGTCATGGAAACAAAGCAATCATAAACGCAATCTGTGAGCAGGCTCAGAAGTTACCTTATGTGGCACCAGGGTTTATTGAGGAGTCAAAAGCCAAAGCTGTACGCGCCCTATTAGAAGTGATGCCAGAAAACTTAGAAGTGTTTTTCTTTTCAACAAGTGGGACCGAGGCAAATGAAGCTGCAGTGAAAATTGCAAGATTATATTTTGAAAAAGAGGGTAAATACAAAATAATTTCCCGCTATCATTCATATCATGGTGCAACAGCTGCTAGCATTACTTTAACAGGAGATCCAAGAAGATGGTGGGCAGAACGGGCTAGAACTACAATTCCTGGAGTGAGACATGCTCCAGATCCCTACTGCTATAGGTGTCCATTTGGCCTTAAATACCCCGAATGTGACCTTGCATGTGCTAGGTACTTGGATTACATGATAAAAGAAGAGGGTAACGTTGCGGCAGTTCTTTTTGAGCCAGTTGTGGGCACTAATGGCATTATTGTCCCGCCAAAAGAGTATTATAAGATGGTCAGAGAGATCTGTGATGAAAATGATGTACTCTTTATTGTGGATGAAGTTATGAGCGGCTGGTATAGAACAGGAAAACCATTTGCCATAGAACATTGGGAAGTTACTCCAGATATTTTAACCAGTGCTAAAGGAGCAACTGGAGCATATACGCCACTTGGAATTACTGCAACTACTAAAGAGATTAGAGACTATTTTGAAGAAAATGTTCTCAGCCATGGACACACATATGCCCATCATCCTCTTGCATTGTCTGCTCTTCCTGCTGCAGTAGAGGAGTACAAGAAGCTTTTTGAAAGTGGAAGACCTCAAAAAGTATCTGAATACCTCGGAAAGAGGTTGTATGAGCTGGCAGAAGATCATCCATGTGTTGGAGATGTAAGAGGAATGGGACATTTCTGGGGAGTTGAGACAGTTAAGAATAGGAAAACAAAAGAACCGTTCAATGTAAAGTCTGACAAATTTGTTAAACCTTTAATGAACGACAAAATTGCTGCTGAAGCCATGAAACGCGGATTATATGTAGTTAATTGGTATATACAACTCCTAATTGCACCGCCGTTAATCATAACTAAAGAACAGGTGGATGAGGCAATCGAGATTTTGGATGAAGCTTTAAAAGTGGCGGACAAGGAGGCAGAAAAGACAGATACACCACCATCCAAGAGTAGTGAGGGAATTGTGTACTGATAACAAACCAAAATTGAGTTCTTTTTTATCTTATATTTTTTGATTATTTTTGAGACAGGAAAACTGACAATAAAAGTTTTGCTATTTGTTTTATCTTGTTGAGATTGTTCATGTTTCAGAAGAAGAATATAAACTTAACAAAGAAGAAATCACACTTGAGGGATACTGTCAGGATAATTTTGGCATCACCTCTTGAAGCCATTCAGTTACATTGCCAGGCGGCTCACCGAACCGAGAATGAATTCGGGCAAAATTATACCAGAAGACAAACAGAAAAACAAACCTATGAACCCTACGCCAGTCCTTACTCCTGAAATTGTTCCAGAAGCGCTTTGTCCGTT
>CAZTOS010000002.1:34304-81653 GCA_964615185.1 uncultured Thermococci archaeon | reverse complement strand
AAATGATGGTTGAGGTTGCTAAGACCCAGGACAAGGAGGCTGGTGACGGTACAACGACGGCTGTTGTTATTGCCGGTGAGCTTTTAAGAAAAGCTGAAGAGTTACTCGACCAGAACATTCATCCTTCAATAATTGTTAAAGGTTACACTTTAGCTGTTGAAAAAGCTCAAGAGATACTTGAGAATATTGCCATAAAAGTTGACCCAGAAGACGAGGAAACTTTGCTCAAAATAGCAAAAACCGCAATCACTGGTAAGAGTGCTGAGTCTCACAGAGAACACCTGGCTAAGTTGGCTGTTGAGGCGGTTAAGCAGGTTGCGGAGAAGGATGGTGACAGATATCATGTGGACATTGACAACATCAAGATTGAGAAGAAGGAAGGAGAGAGCGTTGAAGAAAGTCAGCTTATCAAGGGTGTTGTAATAGACAAAGAGAGGGTTCACCCAAGAATGCCAAAGAGAGTTGAAAACGCAAAAATAGCTCTAATTAATGATGCTCTTGAAGTTAAAAAGACAGAGACAGATGCAAAAATCAACATCACAGCACCAGACCAGCTTTATGCGTTCCTTGAGCAGGAGGAGAAAATGCTCAAGGAGATGGTTGACCAAATTATTGCTACTGGTACAAACGTTGTGTTTGTCCAGAAGGGTATTGATGACTTGGCACAGCACTATTTAGCCAAGGCTGGAATCTTGGCAGTGAGAAGGGTCAAGAAGAGTGATATGGAGAAGCTTGCAAAAGCAACGGGAGCTAAGATCGTCACAAATGTAAAAGATCTAACTTCAGATGATCTGGGTTATGCAGAGCTTGTTGAAGAGCGCAAAATTGCCGGAGAGAGCATGATCTCTGTTGAGGGTTGTAGAAATCCAAAGGCAGTAACAATCCTCATCAGAGGTGGAACAGAACACGTAATTGATGAAGTTGAGAGAGCCCTTGAAGATGCCGTTAAAGTCGTCAAGGATGTTATGGAAGACGGTGCAATTCTCCCAGGAGGAGGCGCAACTGAGATTGAGCTTTCTATCAGACTTGATGAGTACGGAAAGCAAGTTGGAGGCAAAGAAGCTTTAGCAGTTGAAGCATTCTCAGAAGCACTTAAGATAATTCCAAAAACTTTAGCAGAGAATGCTGGACTTGACACAATTGACGTGCTTGTTAAGGTCATCAGTGAACACAAGACTAAGGGTAAGGCAATAGGAATTGACGTCTTTGCTGGTGAGCCTGCTGATATGCTTGAGAGGGGTGTCATTGAGCCTGTGAGAGTTAAGAAGCAGGCAATCAAGAGCGCAAGCGAAGCAGCAGTCATGATCCTCAGAATAGACGACGTCATAGCTGCAAAGAGAGTTAAGAGCGAAGGTTCTGGGCAGGGAATGGAAGGCATGGGCGGAATGGGCAGCATGAATATGATGGGTTGATCGGTTGTTTCTTCTACTTTTCTATGCTTTATATTTTTGGTAATAACGACTTATAACATGACCCACTAAATTTTGGGAAGAGACAAGGATATGTTGCCCGCCCGTAACCCCCGCCTTCATCGAAGCCAGAGAACGGCATTCTCAAGCGGGTTAACCCAGGCGGGCAGAATTGTGCTCGGTCAGGGTTACCCACGGTCATCGTGCTCCGTAACGCGGAAGGCTCTCCCGTGGGGACCTCGCTATGACCGAGCTGTTGCCCCCGCATCGCCCCCCGGTTCATTTTCCCCGGGGTCCTCGCGCAGGGGCATTATATTCTTATGTTCGTGAGGCTTATAAGTTCTTCTTTTTATACCTTACATTTTCCTTTTGAAAGCCTCGGGGTGGGGATGTGCAGAGAGCCAGCGTAATGGCATTGAAAAAGCCCCATACCCCTCAAAGAGGTTTCATGTTATCCTCCGCTCTCGGAGGGTTAAAGCCATAAGGCATCTTCCTAAGAACCGCCCTTAAGTAGTTAAAACTCTTGAAGTGGCCTCTGGGGGTGATGAGCTCGCAAACCTCTCCGTCCAATGGCAAGTCGCTGAAACCCTCGCAAAAGGTAAAGGAGGTCAGTCACCTAACAACTTGGTGAGCAGAGCCCAGTTCTTATCTCCTAATGCCGATTTCTCAGCAACAAGGATTAGAGTACCTTTGTGAACTAAGATTAAATCCCTTAGCTTGGTAAGGAACTTCATAACCGAAGTAGGCTCGTTATAGACTAATAGATATTCCAAGCAGTCAATAATTATAATACCCGGAGTATTAGCGTCTGCAGCGGCTTTGAGGTATCTATATACAAGTTCGGTTATCTTTGGTAGATCTGTGGGAGATACCACTTTTCGAGTGTTATCTTTGATTACTGTGGTTACAAAAAAGTATTCCCACTTCTCTGGGACACTTATTATGTTTCTCAAAAATGCTAATGCTGGCATTTCCTTTAGTTTTACTTCCAATTGTTTGTATTCATTTTGGTTTACGATCAAAACTCCCGGTTTTATATCAATTTTCATTCTCTTTGATTCCTTTGATACCTCATATAATTTTGTAAACCGTGGGGATAACACCAAATGAATCATGGTTGTTGTCAGGAAGACTATCAAAATTGTTGAAGCTGTAAGTCCAATTGGGGCGTACCACTCATAACGAGCAAAGAATGGAAACGGCAAAAGATGGAGACCAAAAAGGACAAAACCATAGTAAAGATAACGTACACTTTTTTCGTAGATATTCGCCAAATTCCTTATGAAAACGCCAGCAAAAATCGAAAATGCTCCAGCTAAAAACCAAGAACCACCTACTATTAGTGTCCATTCACTGATTCCTGCATAGTTTTTTAGAAGAACCAGGTATATGACAAAAATTGGAGGGAGCATGGTAGCTGTCTTAACTTGATTCAACGGCAAAGCTTCCTTCTCTTCCTCTAAAAATATGAGTATTCCATAAGTAATCAGAGCTCCAAACAATGCGATAAAGAATGAACTCGATACATGCTTATTAAAACCTGTAAAAAGTATTGTAAGGAAATCCGATAACCACGCGAGGGAAAAAACCAGGGCAGATTTTCTTTTAGTTTTTAGATAAGCCCTAAAAACAAACATAAATGCTAATAAATCCAGTGCCATAACAAGTAAAAGCTCAGCGAGAATATATGCAGGAACTCCTAACATATTATCCCCTCCCTATTTGGATTAGCAAACCCATCCCATTTAAATGGTTTTACTGGTGGAACTCTTGTTATAAGCTCGTTCTCTATTTTGACTATCAATATTTCTGGTCTCGCTATTATAATGCCCGTGTAACCCCTCTCTCCATACTTGGCGATTCGGTATGTTCCATCTTCGAGAACAAGAGGCAAGATTACTGTGAAGGGATAGTTGGGATAATATCGTATTTCTTTTTCTGTGTACATTCCAATGACATCGCCAAATGCAAAGTGTCCATAAAGCGGAATGAAAGTTGAATCTTCAAACTCTTTTTGATATCGCTTGAGTGCATCAAGGGTAGTGCTGGTTCCACTCAGCATGATTATTTCCAGATTTTCTCTATATGGGACAAATATATCCAGTAGCTGTACAGCGGTTCTTGTCAGGTTTATCCTGTCCTTTTCAAGGACTCTCTGGGAGTATTTAACAAGGGGTTCCAAAAACTTCATTGCACCCCGAATACCTTCCTTTTCAAGGACTCTTTTCAGACCTTCGGTCTCCGTGGCGATAAAATATAGAACTCCTCCGTACGACCACACCAGTTCACTCATCTCTTCCTGGTACCAGCCATATGGGCCATGAAGCAATGCTTTCATTTGATGGAATTCGTTATAAATTTCATCAAGATGATAAATTTCATCAAGAGCTTCCCGTAGATAAAAAACCAGCAGTTTAACGTATTCATAGTCCCAATGGCATAAAGACCTTGGCCCGGTAGTTCCAGAAGATTGGTAAAATCTAAGTTTGCCCTTATAGTTCCTTGGCAAAAAGCTAAGCCAGTTCTCTCTGAACTCATTGTTATTAATAAAGAGATGGGAGTTGAATATTTTTTCAACAGTCTCCTCGAGATTACCTTCAAAAATTGATTCTAAATTTGTCTTTTGGCTTTTTCTTACTGCATTCCAGTAAGGTGTGTTTTCGAAATGAAATTCAAAGATGTTCTTTAGATAGCTTATTGTAGTATCCTCAGAGACATGAAAAGGATCATCGTAAATTTCTTTCACTTCTCCATATCTCATGAAATCTTTTTTGTTTCACAAGTTTTTAAAAGTTTTGTATAATCTGCAATTAAAAATTGAAGTATTATCAATTTAGTTCCCAAAGACTTAAATATTTTCAGAAATACCTTAAATGGTGGTTTTCTATGCCAGAGTTGGTGGTTGGTAAAACTTCACCGAAGGATTTTGAAGACCTTCGATACACTGTAAAGAAAGCCGTGGAAACAACCGAATACTGGAAAGAAAGGTTCTCTGGAATAGACATTGAAAGCATGACCCCGGAAACTCTTGTTTCAAATTTGAACTCCCTGTATATAACCCCCAAGAATCTCTACGATACTGAAAAGGTATGGCCAGATTACATAAAAAACTGTGACATATTTTATACTGTGGTAAGAACAAGTGGAACAACAGGTCAACCAAAGAGAATCCCCTACACTCTTGATGATAAAAAAAGGGTTGCGAGACAGCTAATTCCATGGGTTAAGCAATATCTTGAGAAAGGAGACAGGATAGCATCTTTCTTCCCTCCACTGCCCTCAGCTTCGGGTATTATGGGATACGGTGGACTTGAAGAGATTAGAGCCAAGGTTGTATACTTTCAGATTCCTATCCAGTTCATCCGCATGCCCAACCTGTTAGTGAATGAACTAAGAGCAATAAGACCAACAGTGTTATTCTCTCTGACAACAACTGCTTTTTTGCTTGGATTAAAGCTTCCAGAAGATATCCGCAAAGACATCAGAGTTATTCTTGTAGGAGGAGAAACTTTAACTGAAGAACTTGCAAAGGCAACGTTGGAAAACTTCCCAAATGCAATGATAATAGACGCCTTGGGAATGTCTGAGGAAGGCGGTGTTGGATACCGAATTGTAACAAAGAAAAAGACAACTAACTTTTCATTTCCAGAATCCATAATAGTTTTAGATAGTATAGAAGACGAGGAGTATAAGGCATATCATAAAATATACGTAACAAAAGTAATGAAAGAAGGAGAACTAACTGGTTTGCCCTTGTTCAATTATGATGCTGGAGATTTAGCAAGGATTGAAAATGGTGAAATAAAGAGCATCATAAGGACGCATGATGCAATAAGCTTAGCTGGTGCAACGCTTTATCTCGATCAAGTCATTAGTATTGTTCATAGATATCCATTCTTAGTTGACTTTGTGATTATATATCATCCGCTATCCCCCAGCAATCCAAAGCCAAAAGCCATCATAAGGGTTGGATATGTCGGAGAGAAGCCTGTGGGCGTAGAAGACGAAATTAGGAGCCTAATATATGAAGGAAACAACCCAGTCAGGTATGAGGTTGAAGATTCAAAACAGGCAGAGCTTATAATTGAAGCAGTACCTGCAGAAAAGGTTAGGGAAAGGCTTCCACAAAAGCCCGGCAAAACGAAGAGAATTTTCATAGTTGGAAAGGATATTTGACTTTTTTCTTCTCTTTGATACTCAATTTCTTATTGAGACAATAGTCAGGCAAGATAAATTGTCAAATTGCCAAAATCTATTTAAAAGCTCTTTCTGACATTCTTCTTAGGTGAGAGAGATGGATGGAAAGATAATCCACGATCCCATTCACGGAAGCATGAAAATTAAAGGAATCATTCTGGATTTAGTGAAAACTCCGGAGTTTCAAAGACTTAGGAGCATAAAGCAGCTTGGATTGGCATATCTTGTATACCCAGGAGCAAATCACTCACGATTTGAGCATTCCCTTGGATCCTATAACATAGCGAGCAGACTATCTCAAGAGGTCGAGCTTGATAAAGATGAGAAAACTTTGCTTGAAATAGGAGCATTGTTACATGACATTGGACATGGACCGTTCTCTCACACATTTGAGCAGATTTACAGGCACTATGTCAAAGAATATGACCACATGCATCTTGGTCAGAACATAATCCTCGGGAAAATAGATATCATTGATGGAGAGATAGAGGGCAGAGAGTTCATTTCAGAGATAATTGAGAGTTATGGTTATTCACCGAAGGAAGTTGCTGACCTGATTTTAGGCAAATATGAGAAGCGTTATCTGGGTCAGATGCTCCATGGGGATGTTGATGTTGATCAGATTGACTACCTCATGAGAGATGCCCATTATACTGGTGTTGCTCACGGAATAATTGACATTGAGAGGCTCTTAAAAGTTCTAAAAATCTATAACGGTCAGCTTGTGGTGGATGAGAAAGGAATTGAAGCAGTAGAGGGAATGATGGTTGCCAGAGCTTTGATGTATTCAAGGGTCTACTTCCATCATGCAGTTAAAATTGCTGAAGGAATGCTAACGAGAGCTTTAGAGTTTGCTCTTGAAGAAGGTCATCTTTGGGACTTCTGGAAAATGACTGATTGTAGAGTTCTTGTAGAGCTTGAGGATCTTGAAGGTTATCCCGGTGAAATCGTAAGGCGCATTAAATACAGGGACATATACAAAGCAGCTGTATTGGCAAGTGCAGATGAGCTTTCTGCAGAGGAGAAAAAAGAATTGCTAAGTGCATACAGAAACGTCAAGAGAAGACAGGAAATCGAGAGAAACTTGGCAGATGCTGTTGGAGCTAAAGAAGGGGAAGTAATTCTTGAATTCTCAATTGCCGATTTAATGCTGAGTGAACCAAGGCTAAAAGCCACGGAAATCAATGTATTGCTCCACACTGGAGAACTGCAACCCCTTACAAAAGTGACCCCCCTGGCGAATGCCTTAAAGAGAAGGCAAACTCCAAGATGGGCTGTGCTCATTGCTTCACCAGCAAAATACGTGAATAAGGTTAGGGAAATCTGGAAAAAAGTGATTTTCAGCTAAAGACCTTTTTCTTTATCTCTTTCTTCAGCTCTTCAATCATCTTAATTAGCTCGTCAGCATCCCTAATTTCTGAGAGAGCTTTTTTAGGTATCAACGGAATTTCCCCAACAACTTCTGTCTTCGTTTTTTCCAAAATGAACACTCCATCGCTGTGGATTATTTTACTGACCTCGTTAACCATCTGAGCCCTCTTTACAGTTGTTTTGGTTTTTCTTTGATCTATCCCTGTTAAAATCTTAAACTCATCCTCTTTTGAAATTGCATTGAATGGAGCTTTCTTGATTTTAACAACACCCATCCCAAGAGCTTTTAAGCGCTCAAAGATTTCCCTTTCAAGCTTGTTCTCTGGCTTTACATCAAGCTTGGCCTCAACTTTTGCGTGCAGAATGTCAATAGGCTTAGCCAGAGGCTCGTTAAATATCTCTTCTAATCTGAGGGCAATATCCAAGCTGACAGCTTGTTCCCCTCTTTCATAATTCTGCAAGCTTTTTCTTGAAACCCCTAATAACTCGGCGAGTTCACCAATACTGTATCCATACTTCTCCCTCAAATATCTGAGATATTCGCCATTAATTTTGACATAAAAACCTCCTCTTTCGGCGAAAATTGCTGGCAATTCATTTTCAACTATCACATCGTAGAGGGTTTGCGGATTTAATGCGTAGATTCCAAAACGCTCGTAAACTACCCCTTCCTCAAGCTCATCGTTTTTGGTCTTGAGCCCAACTATCAGCGGTGAGGCTTGGAAGAACTTAGCCAAGCGCTTTAAATCTTCAGCTTGTTCCTTTGTAAGCGTGTCAATGTTCTGTAAAACTTTGATGAAGAGCAATAAGAATAACCTACTCCCCACTAAATCGAAGCATGCACCTTTAAATTCCATTCTCGCGGTCCTAAATCCCGTGCCCCGCAAGATGCTCTCAACAACTCTAATCAGTCTTTCCTTTCCCATCATCATTTATAAATAGGAAAAGGAACTTAAAAATTTAAGGTGTATGACATGCAGAGACCTATAATCCTAACTGGAAAAAGGGTTTCTCTCGGTGTTCTATTGAGAGAGGACATCCCAAAGGTCTGGCTGTGGTACAATGATAGGGATGTGAGGAGGTATTTATCTTCACCAGACGCTGTGTTCTATTTTGAGGATGAAATGGAGTGGTACGAGAGAATTCGAAGAGAAAAGGAGAGACACAGAATTTTTGCAGTTATTGAGAATAAGAGTGACTCTCTCGTTGGGCTGATTGGGGTTCATAAAATTGACCACAAGAATGGGCATGCTGAAATAGGGTACTTTTTGAACAAGGAATATTGGGGAAGGGGATATGCAACGGAGGCTGTGAAATTAGTCTTGGAGTACTGCTTCAAATGGCTTAATTTAAGGAAAGTTTATGCAAGAGTCTATGAATACAATGTCGCTTCACAAAAAGTTCTTGAAAAGAACGGCTTTAAGCTTGTGGGAAGGCTAAGAAAGCACGTTCACATTCCAGAGGAAGGCTTTGCGGATGTTTTATTTTACGAGCTGTTTAAAGAGGAATGGGAAAACATTAAGAATGTTGGGGACAACAGGTAAATGGTGAGCAGAATGTTAATTGGGGAAATTGTAGAGATCAGGGAATTTAGAGGAATTAAGGAGCTTGCTGAACCTTTACCGCTCAGAAAGTTTAATGTTCTCATCGGGAAAAATAATTCGGGAAAATCGGCTTTGCTTGAGGCTTTGTTTTTGTTTCCTGATCCAGACAGAACGTATCAACTATTCCCTAAACCTTGGGGGATAAAGAGTTTTATTGGAAATAGACGGAGTGGTCTCAAAAGTCTCATATACAAATATGAGGGGATAACATCATTAAAATTTAAAGCCGAAATTGGAAGAGGCATTGATGAATGGACTATCACTATGTCCTCTAAGGGAGAGAGTAAAGTTTTCCAAAACAATCGAAAAGTAGAATCTAGGTTGTTAAAATTTAAAGAGAGCTTATATTTTCCACATGACACTCAGTTCATAAAAGAGTTAGACGAGTTCTTAGATGAAAATGAAGAAGCATTAATTAAAGAAAACATCCACACAAAAGTTGCCAAAATGATAAGTAAGCATCTCGATGAGAGGTTCACCGAGATAGTCCTCAAAAAAGATGGCTGGTATCTGAGAAGAGAAGATGCCTCATACATACACATTGATGATATGGGGGATGGCGTAAAAAAAGCGGCAAGAATAATGATGGTTGCTGAGCTTTTGAAGCCTAAGCTCATACTCTGGGACGATTTTGACACATCTCTGCATCCCTCAATGATTAAAATGCTCCTTAAGTGGCTCGCACAAGGAGACTGGCAGGTAGTCATAGCAACGCACAGCATTGACGTGCTTTATTACTTAGCAGACCTAAATGAAGAACTTGACAACTTCGATGCCCAGCTTATACTCCTCAGAAAAGATCAAGAGGATATTCTGCATCATAAAGAGCTTGATATAGACGAACTCGAGGATATACTCGAGGGGAATATTGACCCAAGATTGCTGGTGAGCGAGCTCAAAATCTGAGGTGTTTTTCAGTGAGGGTAATTGATGAGCGTTCAGGAAACAAGCGAGTTGTAGCTTTTGTAATCACGGGAGATGGGAGAACTGAGAAAGAAGTGTTGTCTGCACTTGCAGAAAGATACAATGGAAGAGATAAGGTTCTCCTCTTTCCAAAGGGTAGCTATTCCAAGAAGACTGGACTGGAAGCATTAAATGCCGTTGACGAGGTTTTTAAACTGACTAGCCATACTCGTTATTTGATTCTACTCGATAGAGAGCATTTCAGCGAAGAGAAACTTCACCAGAAGCTCTCAGAAATATTTACGCAATATTCGCTCTCAGGAAATAACCCGTATCAAATAAGATCAAGAGAGATTGAAATTTGTCTTGTCGTCCTCGGAAAAGAAAAGGCTATAGAGGAACATATAGCGGAGTTGATATGGCTGGAAACTGGAGAAAAGCTCGTTGCAGTTCCCCATTTAGATATAAAAGCATTAAAAAGTGCAATTAAAACTTTTCTCAGGACAACAGGCATTAAAAAGCGTACAAAGTTAATTCAGACGTCTAAACTTGAAAACCTTGAAAAAGCTTTTAAAGCCCTTGTTGAGGCTATAAAGCTCTTAGAGGAAGAAACATGATGCTCCACATAGGAATTGATGATACTGACTCACCAAACGGCATGTGCACAACTTATCTTGGAGCTTTGCTCTATAGAGAAATCTCAAGGTTAGCGGAGCCTTTAGATTTGCCGAAGCTGATTAGGCTGAATCCTAATGTTCCCTATAAAACGAGAGGGAATGGCGCAGTTGCGATGAACTTTGAAGCTAATGAAGAAGATGTTCCGAAAATTAAAAGACTTGTTCTTGAGATGGTTGAAAAATTGGCTGATTTAACTCATGAGAACACGAATCCAGGTGTGGTATTCTTAGAGGGAGAAATTCCAGAAGAGCTGACTGAGTTTACCTACAGGACTATTTGGGAGCATGTGACAATTGAAGAGGCAGAGAAAGTCGCTAAAGATGTTAATGCTGAAATCCACAAGTTTAAGTGTGGAAGGGGAATTGTGGGAGCTTTAGCTGCTATTGGGCATCCTCTTAAAGAATTCACTTACGAGCTTTTAGCATACCGCAAAAGAGAGTTCTGGGGAACTCCAAGAAAAGTAAATAGAGAGAGCGTTTTTGAAATGGATAAGCAGTTCTATCCTTTCACCTACGATAATGTTGATCCATATAAGGGAACAGTCTTAATTACCCCACATGGCAAAGATCCTGTTCTGGTTGGGATTAGAGGAATTAACAAAAACAGAATTCTGCTGGCTTTTGAGAGCATAACAATCGAAGAGCCGGTCGAATTTTACCAGATTTTCAAGACGAATCAGAGCACGGATGAACATTTAAGGTTCAAAAAGATTGCAGAGCTTAAACAATTCGATAATGCTGTAATTAAAGCAAAAGTCGTGAGAAGATACTGGGAGAAAGGAAGGCATGTCTTCTTTGAAGTTGACGACGGAACTGGAAGGCTAAGGGTTGCTGCATTCGAGCCGACAAAAGGATTTAGAAAATACGTGAGAATGCTGATTGAAGGGGACGAGATTATAGCAGGAGGAGGAGTAAAGGAGTTTGAAGGCGTTTTGACGCTCAACCTTGAGAAGTTCTATCCAATAAAGCTGGCTAAGAAAATTGAGTATAAGAAGCCGAAGTGTCCAAAATGTGGCGGAACGATGAAGAGCAAAGGGGATTATCTAAAGTGCAAAAAGTGCGGTTACAAAATGCCAAAGCGGTTGATTCCAGTTGAAGTACCAAGAAAGCTTGAGAGGAAAATCTATGAGGTACCGCCAGATGCAAGGAGGCATCTATCAAGGCCTTTAGTGTTGCCGCTTGGGGAGGAGAAGGTTTTAAAGGTGATTTAATCCTGTGGATTTCATTTTGGCTAAATTTTTAAATTCGTTTGTCTGAAGTATATAAGGTGGAAGCATTATGGGGATAAATAAAAAGCTTGTGGAGGATTACCTGCATGACATTGCTGTTCTGGGCAGTATTGAGGGAAAACTTGATTCTTTTAAAATTGAGGAAATAAAGTCAAGGCTAAGAACGGATAATGCAAAACGCTATATTGAGAGCATTGGGATTGCAAAACCTGAATTTCTTCTTTCTGAATTTCTATTCAGACCTCTTCTTGATCATCTGGGTCTCGAATGGGCACCGGAGATAAGACTCGATAAAAGGGGATGGGTTGATTACCTCATAAAAACTGGAACCACAGTTGAGCTTGCCTTTAAACTCCTCTACCGTGAGGATGCATATGATGAGATGACTAAGGAACTTGGAATAAAAGCAAAAGAAATCACCGACGAAGATGAGCACAGGGAAATCCGGGCGGAGCTTGAGGCAATTATAGCGAAGGATGTCTTCGGTCTCATGAAGGGGAAATGGACTACATTCTCTTGACCTTTGTTTATGGCAGACCGGACGAGGAGCTGATGAGGCTTATAGTTGAAAAATTTTAGCTTTCACCCCACAATTTCCAAAAACTCCTCAGGTCTCAAAACTTTAACCTGATGCTCAAAAAGTTTCACTTCTTTCTTCTCATCTCTTAGCTCAAGTAAATCCCTGTCGAGTGTAACAATATACTCCGCTTTTGCTTCATATGCGATCTCTAAGAACTTGTTGTCCTCCGAGTCTCTACAAAGTTCTATCTTCCTCTTTGGATTCACAATTTTGACGACGCTATTCACAAGAACGTATGTTAGTGTTGCTACCTCTCCTTTACCCTTTAAAAGTCCAATGATTTTCTCACTAAAGAGCACATCATATAATTCCTCCATCGCTTCACGAGAAGAGTAGGCCTCAAACTTTCCCTCAAGCATAGCCCTTAACACTTTTGCAGGCGCCTTCTCTGGATCTCCGAGAATTGCTGAAACGATAACACTTGTATCAACTACCGCTTTTGATTTTGCGCTCATTGCGGACTTCCTCCAGCAATTCAAGAATTTCCTCCTCAGAAAGCTTTGGGCTTGCCTCTTTTACTGCTTCGAAATATTTATTCACTATCTCGGGAGTTAAGTTGAGCTTTATGTTTGAGAGGTATTTCCTCAGTGTCTCCTGGAGAGCGTAATTTATGAAATCGCTCTTATCCTTAAATAATCCGAGGTCAACTAACAAGTCAATTCCTCGGACAACATTTTCCGGTGCTCTTACGCTAACATGAACCGTTCGTGAACGCTTTTTAGCTTTTACATTCAAAGCTTCCATGCTCTCACCTACGTGTTACATATGTTGCACAAGATATAAAAGCTTTTTTCCTTGTTCACAAATCATGAACAATCTGTTCACAAAACGTGAACGAAAAGTTCATAAATCATGAACGAAATTTACTAACATGCATGAGCTACTCTCAACAAAAGAACGAATCAAAATTTTAAGTTATGTCCTTGAACTGGAAATTGTTGGGGTAGAGGAAACTGCGAAAAATCTGGGAGTCAGTAAAGGACTTGTGTCAAAAGTTCTCCATATGCTGGAAAAAGAGGGCATTGCAAAAAAAGAAGATAGAAAGTTTAGGATTTTTGATTCTCCAAAAACAAGGGGACTTAAGAGATTTTTGAATTTCTTAATTCTGTATCCAAAACTTTCCCAGCTTAAGGAAGACTGGATTAAGAGTTTAGCTGTATATGGGAGTTTTTCAAGGGGGGAAAATAAAAAGGACAGCGACGTTGATATTTGGATTTATACAGAAAGAGAGGACATCATGAGGACTGCAAAGTTTCAAAGAAAACTTCAAGATGCCTTAGAAAGAAAAGTGGATTTATTAGTCCTCACGCCTGAGAAAGTCGAAAGACTAAAAAAAGAAGATCCTATTTTTTATTACAGCTTAGTGTATGGTTCGATGATAATATGGGGGGAAAGTCTTGAACAACTTTGAACTCTGTGTAAGAAGGAGGCTTTTGACAAGGATTGATCCCTCAAAGGAAAAAGCTTTTTTGAGCTTAAAAAGAGCTGAAGAATGGCTTGTTGAAGCAGGAGCAAATTTAAAATTTGGCTCATACAGAACTTCATTAATTGCTTCATATTTAGCAATGTTTCATTCTGCAAGAGCTTTGCTTTTTAGAGATGGATGGCGGGAGAAAAGCCATTTCTGTGTAGCCAGATTTCTTGAGGAATTCTATGTAAAAACAGGAAAATTAGAACAGGAATGGGTTGATCTACTTGATAGAATGAGAGAACTCAGACATGCTGATCAGTATGATGTTAGTTACTCACCTACAGAAGAAGCAGAAGAAGCTTTAAAATTAGCAAAACAGTTTGTAGAGAAAATTAGAAGGATATTAGAAAATCAAACCTCCCATTCGTGAATCAGCTCTCCCTCTGCAAACACATGTGTTGGATAATTCTCAAGATGGAACGGATCTCCGTTCCAGACAACTAATGAAGCCCACTTGCCCTTCTCGATGCTTCCTAAAATGTCATCTACTCCAAGAATCTTGGCGTTGTTGTATGTTATAATCTTTATTGCCTCTTCCTTGCTCATTCCTAAGCGTATGAAGTGCCTAAGCTGGAGGTAGAGATTTGACTGCAGAGTTACCGGGTGGTCGCTCATAAGTCCAAATAGGGGCTTCACTTCGAGGAGATACTTTGCGTTCTTCCAGTCTTCATGCTTCAGCTCAACCTTGTATGGCAAAGCATCAAACGGACCATAAACCAATGGGACTCCTTCTTTCTTGATCTTCTCAAACGTTTCCTTGCTGTGAACATCACAAGCATGCTCAATTGTCATCTTGAGATTAAACTTGCGCTTTATCATGAGTAACGCTGCTATATCATCCTCTTTATGCACGTGAACTCTTAGAGGTTCCTCCCCTTTCAAAACTGGAATTAATGCTTCAACAGTTGGTTCAATTTCCTCTGGCTCTTTCTTACCTTTTTCAAGCAGGGCAATTGTCTTCTGTGTCTTTATGAGCCAGTTGAGAAGAATTCCAATTGCTCCCATCCTTGTGCTTGGCCTTGTTCCCTTCCACTCTTTAGTTGACCTTGGATTGTAGCCAAAAGCTGCCTTAACACCCACATACTTCATGAATGCATCTTCAATGTCCCTTCCATAGTTTTTAATCAGAACAGCCCTTCCCCCGACGATGTTTCCGCTTCCCGGCAGAACTGAGGAATACAGAACTCCAAACTCAATTGAGTGCTTGAAGGCTTTGTCATCCATGTAGATTGAATACAAAGCGTCAACTAAAGGCAGAACTGAATCCATTTCTTCATTCGCTTCTCCCTCTTGATAAGGCTCACCATAGCGCTCCATTCCAATGTGTGAGTGTCCGTCAATAAATGCGGGCGTCACAACACCTTCCGCTATTATTTCAGCATCTTTGGGCTTTTCTTTTGTGATTTCCTTAATCTCTTTGTCAAAAACAATGTAGACATCTTTTTTGATGTTGCCCAATCCATCGTATAAAAGAGTTGCTTTTACTGCTTTCATAGTGACCACCAAATAAATTCCATAAGAGCGCTTAAATGCTTGTCGATGACTTAATTACATATTAAACAATTAAGGAAGGGTAAGGGAAACATAGTTTCCCCAATAGTAGAAAAGAGTGGGTAGGATAGGAGATGGAGGAGATTCCTCTCCTGCGTTAGAAGTACATTCCCATCTCCATTGCTATCTTCCTAAGCCTTTCGATTCTCTTTTGAGTTGGTGGGTGTGTTGAGAACAGCTCTGCAAGGCTTACTCCTCTAAACGGGTTTACAATAAACATATGAGCTGTAGCTGGATTGCCCTCTTTCAAAGGTCTCCTTGAGACGTAATATTCAATTTTCTCAAGTGCTCTTGCCAATGCCCATGGTTTGCCGCTTATCTTTGCTCCAGTTTCATCTGCTAAATACTCCCTTGTTCTGCTTATTGCCATCTGAATCATCATTGCAGCTATTGGAGCAAGAACTATTAATAATATCGCGCCTAAAGCGCTTCCAGCATCTCTATCTCTATCTCTGCCCCCAAAGCCGCCAAGCCAGAGTATCCAGCCAGCCCATCTGGCAATCATGATAATTGCTCCAGCCAAAACCGCTGCCAGAGTTTGGATAAGTATATCCCTGTTCTTTATGTGGCTTATCTCGTGAGCCAGCACTCCTTCAAGCTCATCTCTGTCTAAAATTCTCAGCAAGCCTTGGGTTACTGCAACAACTGCATGTTTCGGATCTCTCCCCGTTGCAAATGCATTTGGAACATCAGTGGGTACTATAGCTATTTTTGGAGTTGGAATACCAGCCTCCCTCGCAAGTCCCTCAACTATGCGGTAAAGCTCTGGGGCTTCCATTTCATCAACTATCCTTGCTCTGTACCACGTTAAAACAATCTTATCACTGTACCAGTAGCTGAAAAAGTTCATGACTAAAGCAAATATAAATGCGAAGATTAATCCAGTTTCATTGCCAAGTACGTATCCAAGCGCCATCAACAATCCAGTAAGGAACGCCATTAATATGCCAGTCCTTAGCCATAACCCAAGTCCCATCTCACTCACCCCCTAAATTTAAGTATGGAATTACTTCATCATAAACTTGAGTCCAATCTACAATCCCAACTCTTTTTTTAATGCCCTTATTCAAAAGCTCTAAAATTTCTTCAACGACTTGCTCTGGAGTTTTTCCTGTAGTATCTACTTCGATTACATTTTCATGCTCGTCAACTGCTTCTACTAAGCAGACGTCAACCAATTCAGCCTCGACGTTCTCGCTTATCTTTTCTCTGCTGTAGCCTCTTTCCTTTAGTCTTTCCCCAATAATCTTCGGATGCAAGCGTAGGATTATGACCTGATCGGCAGGCATAAGATGACTCAGGTGTCCATCAAGAACAACATTTTTTCCTTTAAGCTCTTTTTCAATGAAGTATGATAGCTCGTCAATTTCAACTTCAAGCTCATCTTCTTTAATCTCGCCAATTCCATGCTCAATTGCGAATTTCTTAAGGTCAACATACGTGTATCCAAGTTTTTCTGCCAAAAGTTTTGCAACTGTAGTCTTTCCAACTCCTGGGGTTCCGCTCACTGCAATTATCATTTTCTCACCTAAAATTAATTTAACCTTCTGGCTTTTTAAAGATATGGTTTATTTAAGTTGATTGTCGAAGTAAACTTAGGTATTAAACGAAAGTTTTTTAAGGAAGAAGCGAATAATAAATTCAGGTGAACCGTTATGAGGAATTTGAGGTTAATCCAGAAAAAATTGGAAGTTGTCAAGAAACATAAAGAGTTGCTTATGCTTGAAGAGGCTAAGCTTGTTAGAATGATGTACCAGAGAAAAGCCGGTGTTTCAAAAAAGCTGGCTGTTGTTAAGAGAGAGAAGGTCATGGCATTAGCTCAGGAAGCTAAACTTTTAAGAATCCTCAAGCAGAATAGTAGAACTCCAGCTGTTTGAAAATTTTGCTGTTGAAAATTTAAAAAATCAAGGGAAGTCAGAAAACATTCAGCTTGTCCTCTATGATCATCCTTTGTATTTTTGTTATGTTTGCCAACCATTCATCCGCAATTTCATACGCATCTTTCTCAAAGCTCTCAACCTTGTAGCCTTGCTTTGGAATTATCTGTATGCTTGCAACTAAAGGTTCATCAATTGGCTTTCCAATCTGGCTGAGAATTCTGACATAAACCTCCTGAACCCCTTCAATCTGCTCGGCGATGTTATTTGCAATCAGCATTGCAAGAAGGTTATAAATCTTACCAACGTGGCTGACTGGGTTCTTTCCTGCGGCAGCCTCCATGCTCATGTGCCTGTTTGGTGTAATTAATCCGTTGACTCTGTTGCCTCTACCAACTGAACCATCATCACCGGCTTCGGCTGAGGTTCCAGTGACTGTTATGTAGTATATGTCCTTTTCTGGGTCATCGGCAGTGTTCACAAAGATGTTGACCTTTCTGTTTGTGTGCTGCTCAACTAACTCCTTAACGGCATCATAAATTCCCTGCTTGACTTCCATATACTCCTTTGGATTGGCAACTTCACTGTCAATAATAGCAGCGGCAATTGTGAGGTCAATCTCATCTCCCTTCCTGAGACCCATAACCTTGATGTCTTCACCAACAGCTGGCCACTTCTTTTTGAATTCTGGACTGTTTAAGAGCTTCTCAGTCTCAAGGACGATCTTCTCTGTCTCACTAAGGGGAGCATATCCAACTCCGAATGATGTATCATTGGCCAGAGGGATTGGATTTTCTTTTGCTTTGTTAAATACGCTTACCAAATCGACACTTCCCTGTCCAATTCTTGAATCAATAACAACATGTTCCTCAACGTTCAAGTGTCTAACGGCTTTTCTCAGATACTCTTTTGCAGCCTTTATGGCAACTTCATGGACTGGAAACATTTCTCTGTCAACAAACTCCACTGCTCTTCCCGAGAGAAGAATATAAATTGGTTTTATGACCTCTCCACCACCAAACCTTGGATAGGCCCTACCACCTACAACTTCAACCTGGTCGGTGTTATGGTGGAGTATAATCCCATATCTTTTGATGTATTCTCTTGAAAGGGCTCTGCTGACTGCCTCTGCTATTCCATCAGCTATGCTGTCCGGGTGCCCAATTCCCTTTCTTTCAACTAATTCAACCTTTTGCATCTCTATTGGAGTTCTAATGAGCTCTTCCACAACTATATTTCTCTTTTTCTCCGCCATGAGCATCACCCATGAAGTTTTTCATGCATAGCTCTGAAAGTCTGCTTATATATTTTTCGGCATATCTTTGTTTTGAGAATATAACTGAAAGTTATTAAAAATGGAAATTCTTAAATTTCTGTTCGGAATTTAATTATTTGAACATCCGACCCTGCCCGGTGGCCCGACCGCGGGAGCGTCCGGGCAGCAATGAGCGCGAGGGACGATGCCGGGCAGACAGGGCTTGGCCTCCGGGGCCGCTCGAGGAAAGCCGACAATGGCTGACGATGAAGGCGGTGGGATATGCCAAGCCTACATTTTGAAAGTGTAATTTCAAAAGATTTATAAGTGATTGAAATTCAATTTTCAATTATGGAATGGATTGAGGAAATGAACCCTTGGTGGTTTTCTGAGAGATGGGATAGAGATGAGATAACCCTCAGAAAATGGAGAAGTCAAAAAATAAAGTGGATTCCAGAGTGGATTAAGGTAATTCCTCTTGAATCCTTTTCATTGAACTTTGTGATTGGTCCCAGACAGGTTGGAAAGACAACTGGACTTAAGATCCTTATCAAGGAGGTCATTGAAAAAGGTGTTGAACCAAAAAAGATAATCTATCTAAACTGTGACTTAATAGCCAGCTTTGAAGAACTGAGGAGATTGATGTCAACAGTTCTCAAAATACAGAACGAGGGTATTTTGATACTTGATGAGGTAACTTCTGTTGAAAACTGGTGGAAGGTAATTAAGGGGCTCATAGACTTAGGGAAGCTTCAAAAATTTAGCATAATAGCTTCCGGATCTTCTTCCGTAAGTCTCCTCAGGTATAGTGAAGCATTTAGTGGGAGAAGGGGAAAAGGGAAGAATGTAGTTGTCCTTCCTTTAAGTTTCCCCAAGTTTGCGAAAATATTGAAAATGGAACACGGATTAAGATTAAGCAGAGCTTTTGAGATGTACATTCAAAGAGGTGGATTCCCAAGATCAGTTAACGAAGATGAGTCATTTCTTGAGGAGTTCATCATGAGCGTTGATAGAGAAATCTCAAGAGTGGATAGGAGCCCAAAAATAGCACGCAGAATAATCTACAGCATTATCAAAAAAGCACCTTCCGCACTATCATTTTCAGCGCTGGGCAAAGAAGTAGATTTAAACCATGTAACTGCCAGAGAGTACGCCGAACTCCTTGAGGAGATGTTTCTCCTAAAAATTGCATACCACAGAGAAAATGGGAAGATAAATTTCAGGAAGGAAAAAAAGCTCTTTTTAAGGGATCCATTTATAGCAAGAGCATTTGCTCGGCTTTACAGTCTGGAGGTCAGAAAAGATTTCCTTTATGAATGGATAGTTCAGGAGCATATATATAGGAAGTTTGGGGAAATCTACTACTACAGAAACAGTTATGAGATAGATGCAATAGCCAACGGACTCAAGATTGAAGTAAAAGCTGGAAAAGCCCACAGAAGATATCCCAGAGATGTAATAATTCTTGGAGAAGATGATATACCAAGGTTCTTGATGAAGTTGGAGGGGGATTCACATGAGGATGTCTGAGCTTATTATACAGATCAGAGAGGTTCTTGATGAGAAAGACGCGCTGAGGGAAGAGGCTCTAAAAATTACGAGAGACATTGTTCGGCTCAGTGGAGATGCAATAAAAGCCCTTCATAGGGGAGATTTCGCCTTGGCTGAGGAAAGGCTCAATAAAGCCCAAGAATTGGTTAAACATCTCAAAGAGATGCTCAAAAATCACCAAGACTTATATTTCACGGGTTATGTTCAAAATGCCCATCAAGAGTTTGTGGAAGCGATGCTCTTTTACAGCTATCTGAAAGACAAAGAATTCCCTTCTCCAGGAGAACTTGAAATTCCAGAGGCGGATTATGTATTGGGCATTGGAGACTTCATTGGCGAGCTGAGAAGATATTTCCTAATTTTGCTTATGAATGGAAACATTGCAAAAGCAGAGGAAGTTTATCATTTCATGGAGAGTATTTATGAAGAACTAATGACCCTTGAATATCCAAAGGGATTAGTGAACATAAGGCAGAAACAAGACCAGGCTCGCTACATTCTGGAGAGAACACTTGAGGATTTAACGAGAGCAAAGATAAACAAAGCTTTAGAGGAAAAACTCAAAGAGGCTTTGAAGAGATGATGAGCAAGGGTAATGTGAATTTCAAAAAGATCGCTGAAGTTCAGAGAAAGCTCAGCAAAAGGATAGTTGAAAAACCGTTGGATATTTCGCGAATTAGAACGATTGGTGCAGTTGATGTTTCGTATAAAAAAGGCAGGGCAAGGGCGGCTTTTGTTTTATGTTCCTTTCCTTCATGTAAAATTCTGAAGACCAAAATCATCGAAACCGATATTAATTTTCCTTATGTCCCAACATTTTTCTTTTTGAGGGAAACAAGACCAGTTTTGCTGGCAGTCAAAGGAGAAAGCTTTGATGTCCTCTTAGTTGAGGGACACGGCAGGGCACATCCAAGGGGCTACGGTTTGGCATCTCACATTGGTTTGTTACTTAAAAAACCGACGATTGGAGTTGCCAAGAAACCTTTGAGAGGCTACCCAGAAAACTCTCTTGTAAAAGTGGGAAAAGCTTATGTAAGCGTTGGAAATTTAATTGATTTAAACTCTGCATCAAAAATCGTGGAAATGATAAATGAGAGCGGCTATCCAAAGCCACTTAAAATTGCAGATAAACTTTCAAAGGGTGCTGAAAATGAAAAAGCTTAAATTAATCCTTCAGATTGCAAAAAACGGTGCAATTGGTGAGAAGGCTAGGATTACTCTTAGAGAATTGGCAAAAGAACTTGAGGTTTCCCCTCAAACTGTTTTAAGATGGCTTGATGAACTTGAAAAGGAAGGTTATATAACGCGTACAGTTGAAGGAAAGAAAACCTGCATTGAGCTGACTGACAAAGCTCTGATGTATCTGGAAGAGCTTTATGAAGAACTCTCGAATGTTTTATATCAAGGATTAATAATTGGAGAAGTTATTTCGGGACTTGGAGAAGGAGCATACTATGTGAGACAGTATGCCCCCCTAATTAAGGAGTATCTTGGATTTGAACCATATCCCGGCACACTTAACATAAAGATAATTTTCCCAAAGACTATTTTTGATGCATTGTGCAACGTCAAACCAATATTGATTCCAGGCTTTGTTAGGAATGGAAGAACTTTTGGGGATGTTAGAGCGTATAAAGTTAAAATAAATGGAATTGAAGGTGCCATAGTGATACCTTCCAGAACAATACATCCTCCAAAGATCGCCGAGATTATAGCACCCGTTTATTTAAGAAAGGAACTTAACTTGGAAGATGGTTCAAGGATAAAACTGAAGGTGATAAGATGAAGAAGGAACTTATGAGCATATTCGGCTTTGGAGGACTGGGCATTACTTTAAGCTTCTTTCTGATAGTTATGGTGTATCCTTCATATACAGCCATGGAAAAACTCATGCCTCTTTATCTCGGAGGTTTAATACTGGGCGGAATTTTTGGTATGTTTAAAGGAAATATTAATGCCAGCGGATATGCATTCATATTGGGGTTTTTGATAACTACTACCCTTCATCTCTTGTGGATTAGTTTTCCTTTCAAAGTATCTTATGCTTTTGCTTTTTTAGCTTTGGTCGTCTTCGTAATGTGGCTTGTTGAATCAACAAGTACTCTGGATATAGCGGTTGTCCCATTTGCATATTTTGGAGGATTTATCCTTGCAACCCTCATATTCCGGAATGTAGAAATGTACAAGATTGAAGGCTCGGTAATGAGCATAGTTCTTGTTGGTGTTGCAGGGGCGGGAATAAGTCTTGTGATGAGTCTGTTTAAGGCATTTATTGAAGCAACCCAGACAGTCAGGAAGAAAATTTAAAAGCATAAAGGGGAACTTAGATGTGGTGGTTGGAATGGTAATGAGGTTATCAAAACTTTATGGAAAGCAAATATACAATACAAAAGGGTACTATGTGGGGTATGTTGACGAGGTTCTAATTGAAATTGACAGGGGTTATGGAAAGGTTTTAGCACTTGGACTACCTGGTGAAAAAGTTGGAATCCCCTATAACAGGGTTACAGCAATTGGGGACATAATACTGGTTAAGGCAAAGAAAGAGTGATCATCCTTCCTTTACTCCCAATGCCTCTAAGAATTTTTCTGTTATTGCTTCTTCCGCAAGTCTAAGTAGGGAGTTCTTGTCTTTTGCCAGTTTGAATATTCCAAGACTTATTCTCGCGCCTCCAGATTGTGCATGACCTCCTCCGCTACCTATGTCTCCAAATGCATCCTTTAGAACTTTTCCAATGTTAATTCTAACATCCCTTGTTCGCGCGGATATCTCAATTCTATCATCAACTATTCCAAAAACAAGTACAGTTGTTATACCCTCCAATCTAAGAAGAAAATCCGCAGATTCAGCTATTGCATCCCTGTTGGTTATAAATCCAACATTAGATATAACCACATTTTTGTATATCTTTCTGTTGAGTATTGCCCTTGCAAGAATTTCAGCGGTTTCTGTTGATATATCTGGATGCTCAATTTTATCAAGGAGCTCATAATTGACCTTCTCGGCGAGGAATTCAATTGCCTTTAAGTCCACGTGGCTGAGCTTTGAAAATCTCTTTGTGTCTACGTAAATTCCATAAAACAGTCCAGTTGAGAGAGTTTCGCTAAGAGGAATATTAAGCGCCTTAAAATATTCAGCAAGTATTGAGGAAGTTGCATTAACTTCGGGTCGTATATCAACAAAGGCATCTTGTGGTAGCTTTTCTTTAAGACTTTGAAGGAGTTGATGATGATCAATTATAATTTGCACTTTCTGGAGATCTTCCTCTTCAAGAATCGTTAGGTTTCCATTAGGCTGACAATCTACAAGTGCTATGAACGGATACCTTTTAATTTCGTATGAACCTCTTGAAACCTTGCTCATATCAACCCCAAGAACATTGAGCAGAGCTTTGTTTTCATGATGTGTTATTTCCCCACCATAGATCATGTGTGCCTTAAATCCAAAATTTTGTGCGATTGCTTTCAATGCCGCAGCACTTGCCATAGAGTCTGGATCGGGATTATCATGCATGACTATGAGAAGAGCATCTCCCTTCTGTTTGAGATGCTGGAATTTTTTAGCAAGAAGATTTGCATTTTTCTTTTCTCCAAACATCTCAACTATATCAACAATGACCTTGGATATGGCTTTTCTTGGAGAAACAGCAAAATCTATTTCAACTTCTGTTTCAAATTCCTCTTTAATCTGATTTATAATATCTTCCTGACTTATGTCATCTGGAAGGATCGTAAGAATTGGAATTGTTTTGTTATTTGAGCGAATAACCTGAATTGTGCGTTTTATTGTGGGTACATCCATTGTTGTAATTATCGCCAGATCGGCTTTCTCTATATGAGCTTTGAGGAGGGTGGCTGTATATGAAAAATCACCATGAATAACTTGAAAGCCACTTTCAGCTAATGCCCTGGCTCTTAAATCGTCTTTTTCAATAATTATTACCTCAAATTTCCCCTTTAGCGCTTCTGCAATTGTCCTACCTGTTCCCCCTCCACCCAATATGAGTACTCTCATTTTTCCCACCATCTTAGCAATCATTAATCCCCATTAATTCAAACCCAATAAACATTGTGGATATTATGAGTTTTAATCCTTTTGCAAAAACTCAGCACTCAAGATCATCATCATTGCAGAGCTCAGTTCTGCCGAGGTCATCATCTGAAATTTTTCCATCCTAAAGCTTATAAATTCATTTATGATATTTGTCGAAACGTTAAGTTTTTAAATTAACAGAAGAAGTTAGACCACATGAACACTGTGATACTTGGAGTGATGCTATCACTGTTGTCGGCATTTGGATGGGGCATCTCTTCAATACTGCTAAAGATTAGCATGAAAGACAAAAGTGCCATAACGGTGAACATAGTTAGGCTTTATATTATTGCAGTGGTTTATGCAGTTTTCTTTATGATCAATGGAAATTGGAGAGAGGTTCTGAATCTTACACCTCTTCAGCTTATGGTTGCGTTTATCTCTGCCCAGTTTGGATTTGTTATTGGTGATTATTTCTTCTTTAATGCCATGAAAATTATGGGAGTCTCAAGAACAGTTCCCATAACTTCATCTTATCCTCTCTGGGCAATTTTATGGGCTTATTTGTTTCTCGGGAGAAATATCAGCCTGCAAATCATATTTGGTGCATTTTTAATAGTCCTCGCCATTATAATTGTAAGACAGGGAGAAATAGAGGAACATGTGAACATGAAAGGATTTATATTTGCTCTCTTAGCTCCGTTATCGTGGAGCTTTGCCATAATTACCATGGAATGGCTCTCTGCTCAAATTTCACCTTTCACATTGACTGGACTTAGAATTATGTTCGCTGCTTTGGGAATTACTATGTTCTTAGGAAAGCATAAGAGTGAAATAAGAGCAATTACAAAAAGAGAATTTGCGGCATTAACAGGAGCGGCATTTTTGGGCTTGTTTGTTGGGCAGTATTCCTTTGTGAAGGCCGTTAGTTTGGTTGGTTCCCCAATTGCGGCCCCAATTACAGCTGTAAATCCGATTATCTCAGCAACATTGGCTATTCTTATTCTAAGAGAACCTCCAAACAGCAAAATTTTGACGGGTTTAGTGATGGCGGTGACTGGTGTAATATTGACAAGCACGGCATAAAGGTTAAATTTTCATTATCCTAATTACTACTGCCGACAGCGAGGGTACAATACCCTCGCAGGGGCTCGGTCGAACCCGCCTCCGCAAGAACTCGGGCTCAATGAGCGGAGTGTGCTCACGCCGAGCCCATAGGGCCGGTGCATCCGCCCCCGTGAGCCATGAGCGGGGAGTCTCTGTTGCCGGCCCACACCTTCAAAACTTTTATAATCTTCAAAGTTAATTTTAATAACTGGTGGTTATTATGGTAATTCTTCCCCGTCCAATTGATCCGCGAGAGATAAGGCGAATCAGAAAAGAGCTTGGAATTACTCAGGAGGAACTTGCAAGAAAAGCGGGGGTAACCCAAGCGTATATAGCAAAGCTTGAAAGTGGAAAAGTTGATCCCAGACTTTCAACTTTTAATCGAATTCTTGAAGCCCTTCTTCAGTGTAAGAAAGCCCAGCTGAGGGCTAAAGATGTCATGTCTTCTCCGATAATTGCTGTTAAGCCATATGATGGTGTTGAGAAAGTTATTAAGCTGATGAATGAACATAACATATCCCAGGTTCCAGTGATTGCGGGAAACAAAGTCGTTGGTTCGGTAACGGAAAAGACATTAGTCAGGAAAAGCCTGGAATATGAAGATATTTACGAAAGAAAGGCCATGGAAGTCATGGAGGAGCCTTTTCCAATAGTTAATGAGGAGGAAGACATTGAAGTCGTGAAGTACCTGCTTGAAGAACACCCGGCTGTTATAGTTCAGAATAAGGAAGGTAAACCTGTGGGGATAATAACTCGATCGGACTTATTTAAGCTTAAGTGAATCACCATTCAGCGTTTATTTTTTACTCAATAAATTTTTCTGATTTCTGTTATGATGACATTTAGCTAATCCTTGATTTTCTCCCATCTCTTTATGCTCTCCTCCAGCGCACTTCTTACAGCCCTTCCAATGGATATTCCAATTTCAGTTGCAGTTCCTGTCCATTCTTCGCTTCCCTCGTAAGCAAACACTCCAATTCCATCGCTTGTTGTTCCCGTTGCGTTATAACCAAGCTTCAGCAAAGTGTAAGTCTTTGCCTCTGTTGCAGTCATTATAGCATTTGCCAATGCTCCAACGGTTAAACCCCTATGTACTATGAGAGCAATGTTTATCGTTCCGGGCTTCCATAGTGGAGGCTCGTCACCTGCTATGGCTGGATTTGTCATCCCAGCTGTTATAAACGCCTCAACTCTTCCGCTTTTTGCATGAGCGAGAACTTTAGGAATATCCACTGCTGTCATAAAGCCCACAAAGTTCCTTAATCCATTCTGTCTTTCAAAGCTGAGGCAGACCTTTTTGTAGTTGCCACTGTAGTTTTTGTGAACGTGCATGAAGAAGAACCCGTTGGCCTTGAATAATCCGCCGTTATGGGGGGCATTGCTTAAGCTGAGCATTGGCTCCTTGAAGGGATGGATGTAGTGTTTGCTGACCATGGATTTTAATACTCTTTTTTCGTTTAAGAGCTTGACGATGCAAAAGTTTCGGAATACTTTTAAGTGTTTATGAGGCATGGGAAGTGTAAAAATGTTTCTCTTAGCGTTGTTCACTGCAATGGGCATGCTATGGACCACAAAAAACGGAATGTTCCTCGGAATGATAAAGGCTCAAATCTTTGCACTTAGAACAAAAGTCGCTCTCATTATGAACATCCTTATCATTGGTCACCTCATAGTCAATCTCAAGGTTTTTATGAAGGAGCTTAAGATTCTTTTTGGATGGTTTTGTTTCATTTTATTTTTCATGAAACTAAGAGAAAAATCAACAGATTAAGCCTTTCCACCAATCTTCATTAGCCTCTCGTAAAGCTCATCAACCTTCTTTGCAACATCCTCAACTGTAAATCCTTTCTTAATGGCCAGCCAAACTGCTCCTCCAGCTCCAACGCCTTCTTTCACATAGCCCTTCTCATAATCTTGCAGACCCTTGAACTTGCTCTTCGAAAAGTCAAGCTCAGCATAGTAGTAGATCATGCCAATCTCTTTTGCTGTCTCCTTGAACGTTGAACTCTCATCGTTCACAACCCATTTTGTTGTGGCAATCATGAATCTGCTCAAATCTTCTCCCATAGCCTTGAGCAGAGCGGCTATTGCCAGCATCTGAGTTCCGCTAGCCAAGACAACCTCACCTTTAAATCCTTGAGAAATTCCAATGACGGTTGCCATCATCGGGTCTCCAAACTCCTCCAGTGCTCCTAAAGGCTCATCTGCAAATCCACCTTTTTCAATACCAGCCCTCTTAAAGCCTTCCATGATTACCTGCTCCTTCAAGCTTTGTGGATTTTCTGGAGAAGCGGATGAAGTCCTACCCTCATACCCCAAAGCCCAAAGAACAGCTTGAGCCGTTGTCGTTCCTCCCGGTGTTGATTCACCAATTACGATTTCTCTCAGATTAAGTTTGCTCATCTGCTCTCCAAAGAGCTTTGCCTTCTCTATTATTTCCTTGGCCTCTGGAAGAGCCTTCTCTCTGCGGAAGTCCCTTCCAACTACGTCGCTTATGTGAACATGGGGAACTAAAGGAGCTAAATAAGTCCCTCCCCTAACAATTACAATTGGAAAATCAGCCAGTTCCTTAGCGGCTTTAGTAATTATAGCCGGTGTTGGATGCCCTTCTGGAGTTACGGGAATAGCATCGATGATTTTAGGCTTTTCATAAAATAGATATTCGGCATCAGCAGGCGGCGTCAATTTGGTTAATTCCGGAGTTGCTCCAGCAACACTTATTCCCGGAATTGTGCTTATCTCAGTGTTCCCTAAAACCAACAGCATCATGATAATCCCCTCTGGCAATTTTATCCAACAAACTTATATACCCTTCGTTCATATTTTTGCTGAAGGTTGGACAAATAATCCAAAAGGTGAAGGTTATGAAAAGAAAAGTTGCCCTGATTTTGACAATTTTGATGTTTGGGGTGATAATAGCAGGCTGTATTGGACAGCAAACACCTACTGCCTCGACAGTAACAAAAGAAGTCACAAAAACCGAGACCTATACAAAGACTGAGACTGCGGCAAAGACTGTAACTGAGACCGTTACAATAACTGTAACTCCAAAGAAGTATCCCCTCACCATAACCGATGACAACGGACGAAAAGTCACAATCGAAAAAGAACCCCAGAGAATTGTATCGCTGGCACCAAGCATTACTGAAACACTGTTTTTCATAGGTGCCGGGGATAAGTTAGTCGGAGTAACTCAGTGGGCAGATTATCCACCACAGGTTGAGAAAATTACAAAGGTTGGAGGCTATGGAAAGTATGCCAACATAGAGATAATAGCATCCCTCAAGCCCGACTTAATCTTGGCAGACAGCATGAGTTTGTCAATCCTCGATAAACTTGAAGAGATTGCTCCAGTCGTCATAGTAAACCCAACGAGCATTGATGACATATATAGGAAAATTGAGCTCATTGGAAAAATTGTAAACAGGGAAAGTGAAGCAAAAGCAGTTGTTGAATTCATGAAAGCAAAGGTATCGGAGGTTCAGAACAGAGTAAAAGACAGGCCCAAAGTTAAGGTGTTCATCTACTTAAGCCCCGGTCAATCCGGTATCTGGACTGCTGGAAGTGGAACTTTTATGGATGAGGCAATAAGCTTAGCTGGAGGAGAGAATACATTCCATGACGTGCAAGGTTGGAAGGAGGTCAGCATAGAGGATATACTCGCAAGAAATCCAGATGTTATAATAATGTCTTCAATGGGTGGTTATGCTGATCCAAACACAATCTGTGGAACACCATTAGAGAAAATAAATGCAGTGAAAAATGGAAGGGTTTATGTTTTAACTCAAGAAGAGGACAATATGCTCTCACGTCCTGGTCCAAGAATTGTCTATGGTATTGAAGCATTGGCTAAGTATCTCCACCCAGAATCCTTCAATATTCAATTCATGCCGTTTGCTTGTAAAGCTGAAGCTACTGGATGATTTTTATTTTCTTCTTAATTTTTGTGAGTATTGTGATGCCTCCGTTTCATTACGACATTTGGAGGAGACTCGAATGGGAAAAGCCCTCATGATTCAGGGTACTTCATCTGGAGCTGGAAAATCCCTCTTAGCATTAGCTCTGTGCAGAATTTTCTCAAATCTTGGCTATGATGTGGTTCCATTTAAAAGCCAAAACATGAGCCTAAACTCTGCTCCAAGTATAGAAGGCGGAGAGATCAGCAGGGCACAGTATTTACAGGCTTTAGCATGCAGGAAGAAGCCCTCAGTAAAGTTTAACCCAATTTTGCTCAAGCCAGAAGGAAACATGAGAAGTCAAGTTGTCTTCATGGGCAAACCCATTGGAAGTGTCTCTGCTCGTGAATATATGCTCTCAAAGAAGGAAGAGCTTTTTAGAAAAGCCATGCAGATTTTAGATGAGCTTTTGGAAAAGCATGACATAGTCGTGATTGAAGGTGCTGGCTCTCCGGTGGAGATAAACCTTAAGGATTATGATATTGCAAATATGCGGGTTGCAAAACATGCAAATGCCAAAGTCATTCTCGTTACGGACATAGATCGAGGCGGTAGTTTTGCCTCTATAGTTGGCACAATGGAGCTTTTAAGTGAAGAAGAGCAAGAACTGGTTATGGGCTTTGTATTCAACAAGTTTAGAGGAGATGCCTCCCTTTTAAAACCAGGTTTTGACTATCTTGAGAAAAAATACGGCAAGAAAGTTTTGGGCGTGATACCCCATATGGAGCACAAAATTCCAGAGGAAGACTCTCTCGTTGAATTTCCAAAAGTCAAAGGTGATTTGCATATCCAGATTGTTAAGCTTCCGCACATAAGCAACTTCACAGATTTTGAGCCGCTTCACTGGGCAAATGGCGTTGATTATGTCACAAAAGCAGAGGAGATCAAGGGTGATTTAATAATAATTCCCGGAAGCAAAAACACGGTGGAGGATTTATTTTGGATGAGGGAAAACGGCATCGAAGATTCAATAATCCAGGCACATAGAGAGGGGGCATTCGTTGTAGGAATCTGCGGCGGTTTTCAGATGTTAGGGGAAAAGATCATTGACAACATAGAATCAAAGCGTGGTGAGATTAGGGGCATTGGTTTGCTGAAAGCTAAAACGGTGTTTGCTGAGACCAAGAGAACAAACCATTTGAAGGCCGAAATCCTATGGGAGCCGGTAAGGGGCTTAAACATTGAAGGTTATGAGATTAGGATGGGGCGCTCTGTATCAAAAAAGCCATTCTCAATAATACGTGAAATAAATGGAACTAAGGCGTTTGAACCAGAAGGGGCAGTTGGTGAAAGAGTTTTTGGCACTTACCTTCATGGAATATTCCACAACTTTGAATTTACGGAGCAGTTTTTGAACATGCTTCGCTTAGAGAAAGGTCTTGAACCAATAACAGTGCAGAAGTGGAGTATTGAAGAGGAAATCGAGAGATTTTCAAAAATCGTTGCAGAGAATATTGATGTTGACTATATCCTGCAGAGTCTTATCTGAGCATCTCCTTAAGCTTCCTCATAATGTCTTTGTATGGAATCTTGCCCTTTTTCATCAGCATGACGTTATGAATTCTCTTGAGCTTGCCCGCAAACAGTTCATCATTTGCTATGACAAGCATTGGTACTTTAAGTTGGGAAAGCTTTTCCATCTTTGTTTTCAAATATTCCTCGGTCCAGAAGCCGGCAATTTCAACGTAAACCTCTTTGCCATTTTTCCTCACAAGAAAATCCGGAATGTATGCATAATCCCCAGCTTTCAATATGCCGGGCTCTCTGATGACCTCAGCTCCAAGGAGGAACTTTATCTTTGCCGCAAACTGTCTCTCGAGTGAAGAATCATATTCAATGCGCTCCTCAATTGCCGGTAGCATCACCCCATCGGAGCTTGAGAGCTCAAAGATGTGGATTCGCTTTGAGTGCTCGTCAAGTATCTCTGCTCTTATAAACCAATCCTCAGCTTTCACAATTTCGGGAATGAGCTTCGCCATGGAAACGCCATACTTTCGGGTTAGCTTGAGTATAGAAGCCGGTCCTGTGATTTCAACGAGCTCGTCCTGAATCTGATACATCAGCCCGAGGTGCTTTATCTTCCTGAAAATCCTTTGATGGTTAGATGAGACTCTAAAGTTAATTCTTAAGGAGGAAAACATGAGCGTCTGCAGAAGTGATAGATTATACTGCCGTATAAGCTCCTCTGGTGTTATTTCGGGAATCTTCACGAGGATTCTCTCCTCATCCCTATCGGCAAATATTGCATTCTCTATTTCGGAAGTGGAAACACCAAAGTGCTCCGACGCCTCCTGCAGAACTCTAAGCCTCTCAAAATCATTTGTAACATAGCCCCTTTCGAATAGGAATCTTCTGACTTCAACGGGGTTGAGCCTTGTTAGAATCTCAAATTCACTCTGTCTTTCAATTATCCTTGCAAATCCTCTGACCTTTTTGTAGTTGCTCGCCTTCTCCATATGGCTTATTTTTTCCAGAAGTTGCCCATAGCTCTTTCCAATGTTAGACTTAAATGTTGCTATTATCGCTTTAGCTAATTTCAAGTGCTCCTCACTTGCAAATTTTAGATAAATCTTTCCTTTTACCTTGCGTGCGTCAAGCAGTTCCTTCGGAAGCATGGAAAAAGTTGGAAAGGAAAGTTTAAATGAGTTGCTGATGAACTGAATATTATGAAAGTAAGGCTCTTTTACCACAGAGGAACGATTGTTATAAAGGGCAACGTGCATGTGCCATTTGCAAAATGGGATGAGAGGAGTAAAAGTTACAGAGCTCTGGCTTATAAATACAGGGACATAGTGGAATTCTTAGAGCAGGAAGGCATTGAGTTCGAGGATCATGTATTTGATAATGCAATTCCCTCCCCCTTTTACGATGTGGAGTTTGATTTTGAGTTGAGGGACTACCAAAAGGAAGCCGTTGAAAGGTTTTTGAGGTTTAAGAGAGGTGTTGTAGTTCTGCCAACTGGAGCTGGAAAAACCATAATCGCCTTGGAGATTATCAGGAGGCTTTCCGTATCAACACTTGTTGTTGTCCCTACGTTGGCTCTGCTTGAACAGTGGAAGGACAGGCTTTCAATCTTTGGTGAAGTTGGAGAGTTTTCTGGAAAGAAGAAGGAGCTTAAGCCGATAACTGTCACAACCTACGATTCTGCGTACATAAACGCCGAGCTCTTGGGAGACAAGTTCTTTCTTCTGATTTTTGACGAGTGTCATCATCTGCCAAGCGAGGCTTACAGGAACATAGCCCAGATGAGTGCCGCTCCTTATCGTCTTGGCTTAACTGCTTCTCCCGAAAGAGCTGATGAACTTCATGAACTTCTGCCAGATCTTATCGGGGGAATAATATATGAAAAAAGTCCAGAGGAGCTTGTGGGCAAATTTTTAGCCCCATATGAAGTTGTAAAGATTCACGTTCCCCTGAGCAAGGAGGAAAAAGAGCTTTACAAAAGACACTATGAGGTATTCAGGAGTTACATCGAAAGCAGGAAGATAAGGTTCAGAAGCCTTGAGGATTTTCAAAGGATAGTCATGAGAACGGGAAGCGATGAGAATGCATTCAAGGCTTTAAGAGCTTTAGAACAGGCAAGAAGAATAGCGTTCAACTCAAAGAAAAAGATTGAAAAGCTGAGAATGATTCTTGAAAAGCACAGAGGGGAGAAGATAATTATCTTTACAAGGCACAACGATTTAGTCTATGCAATATCAAAGAAATTCCTAATCCCGGCTATAACTCACAAAACCGATAAAGCCGAAAGAAGGGAGATATTGAAAAAATTCAGAGACGGTGAATACAAAGCGATAGTCAGCAGTCAAGTTCTTGATGAAGGTATAGATGTTCCTGATGCCAGCGTTGGGGTTATAATAAGCGGGACAGGTTCATCAAGGGAGTTCATTCAGAGGCTCGGTAGGATTTTGAGACCCGCTCCCGGTAAGGAAAGGGCTATATTGTATGAGCTTGTTTCAGCAGGGACAAGCGAGGTCAGAGTGGCGAGGAGAAGAAAATCCGGCTTGCGGTGATGTGGAACCTTTCATCAATGGAAAGACAGCACTAATCAGAGTGGGAAATATTTTTAAGCTCAAACATTTAACATGCAAACATGAAGAAAGCTGCGGTTATACCAACCGTAATCCTCATGATTGCCCTTTCGCTTACAGCTTTTCATGTGCATTCCGAACTACAACCTTCTCCAGAATATATAACTCCCCTAACCTTTCCAAATGAAACCCCCAGCCTTTTCTATGTCAGATATTTCACAAACGCATCAAGGGTTCTGGTTCTCTTTGAGAACAGAGAAAATGCCGAAAAATTTGCCTCATTTATACGGAACAATTCAGTTGTGATAACCTCCGATGGCACGCATGCGGACGTTCTCATGAAGAGGGAGATTCTCACAAAGATATTAGAGCTTGCCGATTATTCTGATGTAACCCAACTCCCGGCAGGTGACTACTGGACTCCTCAAAGGCTTGAGAAAGAGTATGGCGATTTAAACTTTCTTCTAACAAATTACAGCTTTCCAGAGCCCATCAGAGACTACCTGCTGGACAGACTTAGAGCGCGGAGCGAGGATATGGGGAGAATGGAACGGGCGAAAAAAATTCATGCTCACCCATAAAGGGCTTGAATTTTATGAAATCGAGCTCATACAGCCACACGGCACGGAATATCCGGATTTATCCTCAGACCTGACGGTTATCCTGCTCGCTGAATTTGCCTTGATCCTCCTTGCACTCCTTGAGAGGGACAGAAAAATAAGGGCGGTGTTCCTTATATCCTTTCTTTTCCTGACGGTTCCGGCGTATCAATTCGCCATGTACGAAAAGGCTCTGAACATGCACGAGAAAACCATTGACTACATAACAGAGATGCCTGAAAAATCCTTTAATTGGGCATCTTATAAAAGCCTGAATGGAAGCGTTGGACTCTCATGCTATGTTAGCAAACCCTATGAAATAGAAAATCTACTGGCTACAGTCAATTCATCAAATGTTATTGGAATTGAACATTCGTTAAAGGGCATGTGGCTTCATGTGATGTTCGTGGATGGGAACCCTCAAAGGTTTCTGCTCTCTAAAGAATGCGGTCTTGATTCATATGGATACAACTGCCATAAACAGCTCACCAAGGAGGAGTTGGAGGTTATAGAAAAGACGAAGAGACTATTGGAAAAAATACCTCAGGATAAGAGGTATCTCGTTAAAGATGCACTTTCGAGGTACAATGCCACTATCAGCTCCTGTGATGAGGGGTTCAATCCAGAAAGCATTCCTCCGGGGGAATATATGGTTAGCCTTTATGTATTCCCCAAAAGCCTCTCACTGCCAAATCCGCAGCTTATAATCCAAATGATTGTGTCAGCGATAGCTGTTCTGCTGTTGATACCTCTCTTTGAAGGAGAAAAACAGTGATGCTATCCGTTCTGCTCTTTCCAGCTCTTCTGGGGTGTTCACATTCAAAGCCAGTAGCGGGTTTGTAAGCTCGAAGAACTCTTCCCCTCCTTCAGCCACGGCATTTAGCCCGACGATTGCATACCCCTTATAAACTACAGGATTGAGGTCTTTTGGGACAATGCTTAGGGAAAGAACCCCTGTTAAGCTCGTCTTTCCATCAAAGGCTTTCTTGATGAGCCAGAAATCACTTGCTTTCACAAAAGGAACATCTGCAGAGATGCTTATAAACGGTCCAAATTCTCGTAAAAGCTCTTGAATGTCATGCACGTAACCTTTTCCAGAAGTTTCAACAAAAGGAATTCCCTCTTTAATGCAGAACTCCTTAGTTTTTGGAGTATTTCTGCTCACTGCGACTAAAACGTCATCTATCTTTGAGGCCTGCTCATAAACCCAGAGAAGCATGGGTTTATTGGCTATCTTGAGGACAGGCTTTTCCTTTCCCATTCTTGTAGATTTTCCACCTGCTAAGATGATTATCATAGATACCACCAAACGAAAGCCAAGATCAAAAGTGTTCCGGTCCTTGTTATTTCAGCTGTTGCTCCAATGCAGTCGCCGTTAATCCCTCCAAAATTATCCAGGCTGAGCTTTATGATGTAAGCCCCAATTAAAAGACCCAAAACTGAGAACACTGCTTTTTGGTCATAAGCTACCAGCGAAAGAAGCAATGCTGTGTAAATTAAACTTCCAATAAAAAGCTGCTTTCTGTTCATGGTCTCCATAAAGTAGGCTCCCAATGCTTTTCCGAGAGGCTTTTTTGTTGCCAGTGCAAGAACCATCGCATACTTCGAGTTAAGCTCTGCCAGAAAAAGGGCATAGAACGGGGCGTAGCTCAAAGAGTAGACTTGGATGAATAGAACCATTACGACAGCAAAAATTCCCGCTATGCCGGTGTTCAAGTCTTTCATTGCCTTGATCTTCCTTTCACGGTCGCCTTTGACCATTATTCCATCAGCCCAGTCCGCTAATCCGTCAAGGTGGAGTAGACCTATGGTGAAATAAAGGAGCAGAAGGGCAAGCACATTTTTCAGAGGAATGTTGAAATAAAGGGCAATTGTAGATAAAGCAGAGGTGATGACTGCCAGCATGGGAAATGCCCAAATTTCCTGCCTTGCTTTTTCAAAGTCTCCATGTAATGGGATTCTTGTCATGAAGGGTATGAGGTTTCTCATTGAACCACCCGGCTAATTAATCCAACGTTGAAAAGCCTTAAAAGCTCTCCGCTTCACTTTGGGTACTCCTAAGCTGTAGAGTGATAGGTTTAAGTTCATGGTAAGGATCAAAAAATTTATAAATCCTAAAAAAATACTAATGGTGGTTGATATGATCGACGCTAAACAAGAAGTAGAGATTTTAGAACTGATTAGAAATATAGTTGAGACTAAACCAGAATTCAATTACTCCCAAATTCCTCCATTATGTGCTGGTAGACAGTGCAACTCAAGAGCATGGCAAATTTATGGATTTTGACTTTTATTTTTCTAAGCTATTTTTGTATGAGTCTGGTGAGGGAGTAAAAATGGAAGTTAGAGATATGTATCTTAAACTTCAGGAGCTTGTTGACTCAAGGGTTTTTTACTGGAGAAAAGAGGATGGGCGTGGGTTGATACTTCATAAGATTAGTAGCAAAAAGGATACAAAAGGCTTTGAAGTCTACACAGATCTAGGAACTATTGCACTGCTTGAACTTGCTAAGTTGCACCTACCTTATGAACAAATTGTTTCAATGATACAAAATAATTTTGGAATGAGCCGAGAAAATGCCGAAGCCATACTATATGAACGCCTAAGCAAATTGCTGGGATTTACTACAGAATTCCTTTCTCCATACCCCCAAGCACACCCATACTCTTACTCTGCTCCTCATTTAGCAGCAGTAGAAATTACAACCCACTGTAATTTGACCTGCAATTACTGTTATGCCTACTCTGGACCTCACGTAAATCTGTACATGAGTTTTGAGCAGGTTTTACATGTATTCAATGAACTTGAAACTCTTGAAATTCCAATTTTATGGATTACTGGAGGAGAACCCCTTCTCCATCCTGAGATTGACAGAATATTAAAAGAAGCTCAAGATCGAGGATTCTATGTAATACTTGCCACTAATGGAACTCCTCTGTATAAAAATCAAAAATTATTATCTGTTGTTAAGAATTATGTTGACGAAATACAGATTGCATTGGACGGTGCAACGCGAGAAACTCATGAATTTTATCGTGGATATGGGACTTACGATAAAGTAATCTGGACAATCAAAAACCTTGCTAGGGACAAAAACCACCATAGGACAATGATTGTTGTTGGCACTACCATAGGTAAAAGAAACCTACATGAATTACCTGATATCATTAAACTCGTTGATTCATTGGGAGCAGATAGCTGGGTTTATGGAGCATTAATTCCTATTGGTAGAGGAAAGTTCATAAAATCGGAAGGGCTCTCACCTAACGAACTAGTGGAGGCATACCATTTAATAATTCAAGGATCAAAACAGGCAAATAATGTAACTGTGTTGAAGTCTTTGGCAGGCGTGACTCCTCTTGATCCACCCCCTACAAAACCAACTGCCAGATGCGGTGCAGTTAATTTTCAAATACAAATACACACCAATGGAGATGTGTACCCCTGCGTCTTTCTTAGGGAAGAAAGGTTTAAATTAGGCAATATTTTTCAAAAATCTTTAAAGGAGATATTGGCATCCCCTCTTGCAGAATACTTCAGAATTGGCATTGATAATCCTGAAGAGGATAAATTCAAGCTAGTTGATCCTGAGTGCAGGCAATGTATTCTTTATAAGAAAGGATACTGCAACACGTTCTGCAAAGCCATACCTCGGGAACTGTACTGCACGAGAGATATACCAGATTCACCATTAAACCAATTATACACCTCCAAGTTGAGGGAGAACAATGGAGGCAATATCAGTTGAAGAGCTCACTAAGAGCTACGGAAAAACCAAAGCTCTTGATTCTTTAACTTTTTCAGTTCAAGAAGGGAGCATTCTTGGAATTATTGGACCGAATGGTGCAGGAAAAACAACTTTAGTACGAATTCTTAGTTGCCTGCTTAAACCGGATAGTGGCAGGGTATTTCTATACGGCCGTGAAATTAATCCTTCTTCCTGCAAAAGTGACATCAAAAACCTCTTTGCACTCTTACCCCAAGAGGCAAAGGCTCATTTTTATACCCTCACACCTTTCGAGTATATTTACCATTACCTTAGGATGAGAGGGTTTTCAAAAGAAGAAGCCAAGGTTCGAGCTGAACAGGCTATAGAGGAGTTTAACATTGATTATGCCAATAGGATAATGTCAACGCTTTCAGGTGGTATGGTTAGGAAAACTCTGCTTGCTATGATTTTATCAGCTGATGTTAACATTTATTATCTTGATGAACCTACAGTGGGGCTTGATGTTGAAAATCGCCTGAAATTATGGGAAATACTAAGAGAAAAAAGCAAAAATTCCACTATAGTGATAACAAGCCACTATTTAAATGAAATTTCTACTATATGCGACAAGGTACTTCTCCTTAAAAAAGGGAGAGTAGTTGCCTTTGGTGAGCCAGAAAAAATTGGGCGGCAATATCTTTCCCAGTTCCACTCAAAGATAGTTGTCTTTGGAGAGTTTATCAAGGATGGGTACATAACAAAAAGAGCAGGGAAAAACACTCTTGTTTATGTTAAATCAAAATTGGAAGAAAGAGATGTAATTAATAAATTAGAGGAGATTGGGCTTCCTTTTAAAAGGGAAGAACTAACTATAGAGGATATCTTTCTCGTGGGGGATCTAAGGTGAGCATTTGGGCAATAATTGAGTATCATAAAAATGCACTAATGAAGAGCAAAAGCTCAATCTTAAGTTTTGCCATACAGCCGATCTCATTCATCTTCATCGTTTATGTGATTAGCGAAGGCAGATTTCTTTCATCAGCTATTGCGGGAGCTGTTGTTAGCTTCATTGTCGGGGTTGGAATGGCAGACCTTCCAATAGAATTAGTGGGAATGAAAGTTCGTTCAAAATTTTATGATATAATAATGACCCTACCCGGAAATTCAGCAGAGAAGATGCTCGGAATATCGATAGGTATGAGCTTACCAGCCCTGCCATATTTGATAATACTCATCCTCATTCTCCTTGCAAAGCTTGGGTTTTCTCATATAAAATATGTAATGTTAAGTGTGATTTCTTTGTGGATATGGAGCACAACTCTCGGAATGTACATGGGCGTCAAAATTAGGGAACCACTTACGGTTATGAGGTTGTCAACGGTTTTAACAACCCTGCTAACGGTTTTTCTTCCGGTTTATTACCCCCTAACTCTCGCACCCGAGAAATTGCGCTATGTTCTCCTATTGGTGCCCACCGTCAGCGCATCACACCTAATGGCATACAGGCATCCACAATATGCGGGTTTGTCTATCACATCATTGGGGTTTTGGTTGATTTTATGCTTAATGTTGATTTTTGCTATTGAGTTTAGGGAAGATTAGGTTGTCATCTTTTGCTTAAAAAGTTGCATGATCTCAAGCAAGTTTTATAAAAAATTTCCTCCAACTATTGATACTGTCAGGATAAGTAGTAGGACGTTAGGCTTAAGTTTCTGATGCCTCTTCAGAAAAGAAAGGGGAACCATGAAGGCTGAAATCATTATTTACTTGCTGTTTTCAGCCTTAAAACCTTTTCGCCGCAACAAAATCCCACCAGAAAAGAAAATCAGGGCAGTAGAATTATACTTGAGAGGCCTCAGTTACAGGCAAGTCGCAGAAATCTTGGAAATCAGCCACACAACAGTCTGGGAGACACTTCAAAAACTCGCAGAATCCGTTTACACGCCGAAAACTCTCGCAGTAAAGAAACACAGGAATTTTATTGCAGTTGACGAGACAGTGATAAAAATCAACGGGAAGAAAAGATACCTTTGGGCTGCCATTGACGTTGAAAGCAGCTTGCAGTCTGGATTACAACAACCAGGAACTGGTGGATTGCCAGAGATTTCCTCCTGATTGTTTTGAATTCCTGTGAGGGGCGGCCAATTTTTCTGGCTGATGGCGGGCCTTGGTATAAATCAGCGTTTAACAGTCTGGGGCTGGATTACTTGCATGTGACTTTCGGGCTGAGGAACAGTGTTGAGCGCTGGTTCAGGACTGTTAAAGAAAGAACAAAGCGTTTCTGGAATAATTTCAGGAGTAGGGACTGGAAGAGGATTCACAGGTTTGTTTTTCTGTTTGCTTTCTGGTATAATTTTGCTCGGCGTCATTCTCGGTTTAATGCTCCTCCTGGTGATGTTACTGAATGGCTTCAGAAGGTGATGCCAAAGTTATCCTGACAGTATCCAACTATTTGTGCAATGAAGAAGGAACACTATCGAATCTTGCTTGTCATTGTGTTGGTTCTCGCCTTCGTATACACACTCGGCTTAGCTGGAATTTTGCCTTTTATGGTCAGTTATTACATTACGCTTCTCTTCATATTTCTGTTTCTCTTTCTTCGCTGGGACTCCCGGCTGAGGTAGTCTCGAAGAGTTTTGTCATGCAACCGGCTATGAATCCCCCAATTGCGTCATCCAAAAATGGAGGTAGCTCTTTTAAGATTCCCGGCTTTTTGGTGTCATAGTAAAAGAAGTTGAAGAGCGCCATCTTTCCGCCGATGTATTCTGCAAGGTTGATGCCAATCAACTCATCTGCAATCAAATTAACCGGATCCCCTTCGACTTTAAAGTTCTCCTCAAGCAGAATGGCGGCTATTAATAGTGATTGCACGTTGATGTCAGTGAGATAATGGAGCATCATAGACCTAAGCTTCTCTCTAATTTTTTCAGCATCATCACCAATGTAAAGCTCCATAGCTGTGTCGAGCATCTTTTCGAGGGTTATACCTTTTTGTTCAAGTCTTCGAAGAATTTCTTCAGCTTTCATGCTCTCACCAGCCTGAACCTCAGCCACCAATATCTTTCACTCTCCTTAACTTCCGCTGGCTTTAGCTCAAAGCTTTTCTCAAATAGCGGACATTTCAAAACCACCGTGTGGAACTCTGCAAATTCTCCGACAGGGTCAACATTAGGATTTGCCTTCAAAAATTGCTCCAAATCTCTAATTGAGCGAAATGTGTAGCCAAGCCACTCTTTGGAAAGCTTTTCCTTATTCACGGCAATTATTGAATACTCGAAGCCAGCGTTTATCATATCCTTCGCAAGCTCAAATGTGTTCCTTCCCCATAGCGGCTCTAAAGCTTTTGTTCCGCTCTTCTCAGCGAACCACTCAACCCACTTTAGATGGTCTTCAAGTAGGACATCCCCAGCAATTATGTAATCAACACCAAGGGATGCTATAAACTCAGATAGGGCTTCACTTCCTTTGGCCATATCAAAGGTTAAGAGCTCCTTATTCATTGCATCTGCAAGCTTTTTCAGCTCGCTTAAGTTTTCATAGTGCGGTGAAGTCCCGATTGTAGTTTTCAGTGCCAAAAGGTAGGGAATTTCAATTCCTTGTTTTTCAGATAGATATGTTGCATAAAGCCCATCTTTGCCGCCTGAAAAGAAAGCTATACCTCTCAAAAGCTTCCCTCCAACTTTGCCTGCTCATATTCCTCCCTTATCTTCTGAAGCTCTGCCTCATCAACGTATGGTATTATTGCGCCACAATCAATGCAAAGCCATGGATATGCCTTGACTGTGCCGGTGAATGCCGCCTTTAGTCCTTTTTTCCAAGGAGCTTTCCAGAAATACACCGCGTATCCTTCCTGTGGGTTCTTCCCTTTTATCATTGTTCCTCCACAGAGGGGACACTTTTTCGTCTCCATAACACCACCAAAATTATAAACACGCTGGACGTTTTATCCTTTATGCTGCTGATGTTTGAGAGCTTAAAGAGGGTCGGCGAAATTTACATAAACCCAAGAAATTTCAAAATATGCCTCTGTCTCTGAGAACCTGGAGAGATTTGCTCTCTCTGGATGAAAAGACGTATGGGCTTTATGCCAAGACTATCTACAATCCAAAAGAGCGCTTTTTAATTAAAAGCGAGAAAGATGAGCAAAAAGCATTCAAACTTGTGGAGCTGTACAATGAATTGCTTAAAAATCCCACCAAGTTCTGCCACAAAGAATATTACGAGTACCAGCTTAAAGTTAAGCAGTTTGAGGGCTTGCCTTTTGCCAATGGCTGGGTTGGTTCGAGAGTTGTTTTAGTTGGAGAAGCTCCGGGAAGGAAGGGATGTGGATACGCGGGAATATGCTTCTATAGAGATGCTTCTGGAATGCTGCTCAGAAGGGCTCTATTCTCTCTCGGAATAAACCCCGATTTTTTATACATCACCAACGTCGTCAAGTGCAATCCTCTGGAGAATAAGCTCAAGGGATTCGATAAGCGAGAGCTTTCTCTTCTCAGGAAAGAGCTTGAAATTTTAAGACCAGGAACAATGTTTGCTCTGGGCAGGACAGCAGAAAAAGCGTTGAAAAGAATTGGCTTTGATGCTGTCTATTTGAGACATCCAGCCTGGTATGTGCGCAGAGGCTTGAGAGAGCCAAATGATGAGATGCTGGGAGAGTATGAGGTTATAAGGAAAAGCTTAAATATTACCAAATGAGTAATATACTTGGTGGGTAATATGTTCTACAACAGGAATGCTGAACTTGAGAAGCTTGAAAAAATTTACGCCCACCCGGGTTCAACTTTCGTCCTCATCTATGGGCGCAGAAGAGTAGGAAAAACAGCGCTCGTTAGAGAGTTCCTCAGGAGTAAGCTTGGTCTTTACTTTTTTGTTGGGGAGAAGGATGAAACAATGCTGATTGAAGAATATTTGAAGGAGGTAGAAACCGTTCTCGGTGAACACCTTCCGAGCTATGTTAAACCAAAATTTTCATCCCTTGAAGAGCTCTTTGAATTTTTGCTTAACTTTTCTAAGGAACGAAAACTCGTCGTTGTCTTTGATGAGTTTCAGAACTTCCGCTCAGTTAAGCCCTCTTTCTTCTCTTCCCTTCAAAAGCTGTGGGACATGAAAGGGAATTCCAATCTTATGCTCATTGCGGTGGGATCATACGTTGGCATGATGAAGCGCATCTTCATGGATAACAAGGAGCCGCTTTTTGGCAGGGTTGATGAGTGGATAAAGCTGAGACCGTTTGACTTCTGGACTGCCTATGATTTTGTGAATACCTTTGCTGATGTACCCCCTGATTATTTTGTTGAGCTTTACTCTGCTCTCGGCGGCATGCCTCGGTACCTTCTTTATCTGAAGAGATACTACACAGGAAACGTGGCTGAAACCCTCAACAACCTCTTTTTTGATGAGTTTGCCCCTCTCCGTGAAGAAGGCTTAAATACTCTCAAGCTCGAATTTGGCAGATTTTACCGCTCGTACTTCTCGATACTGGAGGCTGTCAGTCTTGGTTATGTTACACCAAAGGAGATAAGCGACAAGACCGGGCTTAAGCTTCTCACCGTAGGCAAGTATCTCAGTGAACTGACCAATCATTACGAATACCTGAGGAAAGAAGTGCCCGCCACCGAAGATCCGCGAAAGACAAGGAAAGTAGCATACAGAGTTGCTGATGAGTTCTTCAACTTCTGGTTCCGATTCGTCTATCACAACTACACATACCTGGAGGAAGGAAACCTTGATTTAGTGCTCGATGATTTGGAAAGGAACTTTTCCGCCTTTGTTGGAAAAACGTATGAGAGGGCAGCCCTTGAATTCGTTAAGCGGATAAATCTGGGCTTTAAACCTCTGAGAGTTGGCCGCTGGTGGCATAAGAGAGAGGAAATAGATGTTGTTGCGTATGATAGGGAGAATATTGCATTGTTTGAAGTTAAGTGGAGTGATTTGAGAAAAATCGATGTCTCAAGAGTTCTCAGGAAGCTCAAGAAAAAGTCCAAACTTTTGCCTTCTACCGGAAGCCTCCGGTTGGGTGTTATCGCCAGGAGCGTTGAGGATAAGGAGCATTTTTTGGAGAAGGGTTTTCTGGTGTTTGATCTTGAAGATTTGATAGGGAGAGAAGAAAGTATATCAAAACATATGTACTTCTGATTCACAAGGAAAATTTGAAATTTTTTAGTCACAATCAGATGTTCTCCTTTTCTGAAGAGAAAGAACTTGATGGAAAATGTTTTATCCGTTTAACTCAAATTTAAAAATGTAGGTGATACTTATGTCGGAGATAGCACATGAGAAAGCATTAAAATTATACTCTCACCTGCTTAAAGAAGCCCTTGAATTTAGAAAGCTGATTGAAGAAAAGAAAAAGGAAATTCATCCCGGTATGTTCGGAAAAGGGAGTACTAATGAGTTTAAAAAATACAAACTTGAGGTGTATGAGCAGTGATATTCATTGATTCGAGTGTTCTTTATAACTATTTAGTAGAGACCAAACTTACAGAGTACGCGGTTAACATACTAGATTCTGGAGAAGGAAAATTAACTTCAGACACTGTGATTGACGAACTTTTTTACATCCTAATTCGAAAGATTGCAGAGAAAAATTACGGTGTTTCTTCAATTTGGGGAGTTAAAAGGCTACTCAGAAGAGACGCAGAATTCAAGAGATGTGCGTCGAACACAATATCCGATATTCTTGCTCTCGTTGATGTGAAAAATGTGCTTATCGTTTCAGATTCAAGGGATTGGCTGACTGTTGCTACATTTGTTTACGATTATTCCCTTCTTCCTCATGATGCACGAATTCTTGCTACAGCCTTAGAGTACAACTGCGACAAGCTCGCCACTCTCGACGAGGACTTTGGAACGGTGAAGGACATCATCAAGCTCGTCCCGGAGGAATTCTGGGAAAGGGGTTAAATCCTCATTTCTGCTTGAGATTCAAAGAGAACTTCAGAGCTTGAGGGGGAAAACGAAAGATTTAGGAAGGAAATGGAAGAGTTGGCGAGCTTAAAATGCTCGTCCTTAAAAAGCTCTCGTGAGTGAACAACAAAAGAAACTCAAAAGTTAAAAGGACAAAATATCCAGCTATTCAGGATGGACATGGAGTACATCTGGATATTCATACTCGCCATCATCTGGGACTTAACTCTGGGTGAGCCTTCCGTTTTGCTTCACCCTACAGTGTGGTTTGGTAAGCTAATCGGCTTTTTTGATAGGCGTTGCAAAAGGAGGAGCTCAGCTTTAGATTTTGCTGTAGGAACTTTTGCTTCCCTATTTGTGATTGCGTTTGCTTTTGCTCTTTCGAGGCTTCCAGAGTTTTTACCTAAATGGATAGGCTTTGCTTTGAGTGTTTACCTCCTAAAGAGCTCTTTTGCTATCAAAAGCCTTGCTCAGCATGTGAAAAATACAATAAAGGAGGATATTGAGGAGCAGAGAAAATACGTGAGGTTGATTGTGAGCAGAGATGTATCAAACCTGGATAGGGCTCATTTAAATTCAGCGGCAATTGAAAGCTTAGCGGAAAATATAACGGACAGTATAGTTGCCCCTCTGTTCTATTATCTCATCTTTGGCCTAAGTGGTGCCCTAATTTATAGAGCTGTAAACACCCTCGATGCCATGATAGGATACAAAAATGAACGCTATCTTTATTTTGGCAAGTTTGCCGCCCGTTTGGATGATTTTCTTAATTTCATTCCAGCCCGCATTACTGTTTTGCTATTCTTACCCTTTAATCCAAGGAAGGTCATAGAATACTGGAGAAAAGCTAAGTTCAAGATAAATAGTGATAAGCCAATATCAGCTATGAGTGCCGTTTTAGGGGTTTGGCTTGAGAAAAAAGGTGTTTATAGATTTGAGGGGAAAGAACCGACATTGGAAGATATTAGAAGAGCCTTAAAGATTTATTGGATTGTAGTTGGAGAATGGATGGCTTTTATACTTATATCCGAAATCGTTAAATCGTTTTTGTACAATAAATGAAGGGGATAGTTATGAAGTCCCTTGAGGAAATTGAGAAAATTCTGCGCATGCATAAAGATGAACTCCATAAAAGATTTGGTGTAAAAAAGATTGCAATTTTTGGATCATATGCGAGAGGAGAAGCCAATGAGCTTAGTGATGTTGACATCCTCGTTGAGTTTGAGAGACCAATTGGTTGGGAGATTGTAGATTTAAAAGAGTATCTCGAGGAGATCCTTGGAATTAGGGTTGATTTGATTACTAAAAACGCTGCATTAAGCCGAAAAAGGCTGTGGGAACAAATTAGGAGGGACATTGTTTATGTCTAAAAGGGATTATCGGCTTTTTCTTCAGGACATACTGGAAAGTATTGAACGAATTGAGGAATATACAGAAGGATATGATTTCGAAACCTTTACAAAAGACAGAAAAACTGTTGATGCTGTTTTGAGAAATCTGGAGATAATTGGAGAAGCTGCCAAGCATATTCCCGAGAATATACAGACGCAACATCCTGAAATTCCATGGAAGCGCGTGATTGGATTAAGAAATGTAGTTATCCATCATTATTTTGGTGTTGATTTGAGCATAGTTTGGGTGATTATTAAAAAGCAGCTTCCCGAATTAAAGAACGCTGTAATCAGCTTGCTGGAGGAAATATGATGCTTAAACCAGTTAAATTTAAAGCCCATCACGGCGGCGCAAGAGAAGAGGGACTGTTAGATTTTTCCGCCTCTTTAAATCCCTACCTTCCAGAATGGGTCGATGATATGGTTGAACGTGCTAAAGCCTTAAGCAATCGCTACATTTATTGGGAAAAGCTTGAGGAGGAACTCTCGAATTTGATTGGCGAAAACGTAACAGTCACAGCAGGGATAACTGAGGCTTTATATTTACTTGGCATCCTTACGATGAAAGAAAGAAGGAAGGTAATTATCCCAGAGCATACCTACGAGGAATATGAGAGGATTGCAAGAATTTTTGGTGCCGAAGTTATAAAGACCCCTAATAATCCAAATGCAGTGGCTGAAAGAGTTGATAAAAGTAGTATTGTCTTCTTTTGCAATCCCAACAATCCTGATGGCTATTATTATTCCCCAAGAAAACTTAAACCTTTAATTCAAGCAGTGGAGGATACAGATTCACTCCTTGTCCTGGATGAAGCTTTTATAGACTTCATAAAAAATGCAAAAAGCCCAGAAGGAGAAAACATTGTAAAGCTGAGAACATTTACAAAAAGTTACGGTTTGCCCGGAATCAGAGTTGGCTATGTTATTGGCTTCAGCGAAGCATTCAAAAGCGTCAGAATGCCTTGGAGTATTGGCTCTTCAGGCTATGCTTTTTTAGAGTTCATTATCAAAGATGAATTTCAGCACTTAAAGAAGACAATGCCACTAATCTGGAAAGAAAAAGAAAGAATAGAAAAAGCCCTTGATGTCAAAAGCGATGCGAACTTCTTCATAAAAAATGTTGGAGATGCAAAAAGAGCAGTTGAATTCTTCAAGAAGAGGGGAATAGCAGTTAGAGACTGCACCTCTTTTGGTCTGCCAGAATACATCCGCTTCAGTGTGAGAAAAAGAGAAGAAAACGACAACCTAATAGATGCTTTTAGAGAATTCTTCCAATGCTCTCCATGACGGTGGAAGAAATCCTCTCCCTTGCAATCTTTTCTGCTGTTCTTCTTCTTATTTCATCCTCAACTTCCTCCGGTCTTCCGAAGAATATTGCCTCTGCTGGACACATTTCACTGCACGCGGGCTCTAAGCCGACCCTTCTTCTGTCAGCACACATGTCACACTTTGTGACCACCTTAACCCTTGCATCATAGCTTGGAGCACCGAAGGGACAAACGGCAAGACACATAAGACAGCCAATACACTTCTTGGGATCAATGACTACCGCACCATCGGTGTCCTTGTAGATAGCATTTGATGGACATACATTCATACATGGGGCTTTCTCACAGTGTCTACAGTTTATTGGAATTGGCAGACCTGATTCCGTGTAGTAAATCCTTATATTGGGTTTCCCATGGTGAATAAACTCACAAACGCTTTGACAGGTTTCACATCCAATACATAAGCTATAATCAACGTGAAGAATTCTCCTTGCCATTTTAATCACCTCCCAAGAAGCCACATGTGCATGCTTTCAGCAGCCAGCAGTCCATCCAACACAGCCCTACCAACCTTTGACGGTCCAATGACAACGTCACCAGCAGCAAACACTCCTTCCTTGCTTGTCATATGCCTTGAGTCAACGACAATCCTGCCCTTCTTGTCAACGGCAAT
>CAZTOS010000002.1:0-34294 GCA_964615185.1 uncultured Thermococci archaeon | reverse complement strand
TCCAACATCTTCAGCAAAGGGTGGTGTTGGCCTCTGCCCAACTGCAAAGACTACGTAATCTACATCAATTTGGAAGTTTGAACCTTCGACTGGAATTGGTCTTCTCCTTCCACTTTCATCTGGCTCTCCGAGCTTACATTTTTGTAACTCAATAGCAATGACTTTTCCATGCTCACCAATTATTTTCACTGGAACTGTAAGCTCGAGCCACTTAACCCCTCTCTGCTTAAGGAGGTTTATCTCATAAGCACCGGCTGGAGCTTCCCTTATGGTTCTTCTATAACTCATGTAAACCTTCTCTGCTCCAAGAAGTAAGCTTTCCATAGCAGCATCTACAGCCGTGTGTCCGGCTCCTACTACCATGACTCTCTTTCCATCAATTGGAGGAACTTCATCCCAACTTATGTGGCCGAGCCTTGCCGATTTGATTTTGAAGAGGTAGTCCAAAGCTGGATAAACCCCCTCCAATTCAATACCCTCAATGTTTGGCATCCATGATTCCCAAGTTCCTGTGGCAATTAGAACGGCATCGTATTTTTCAACCAGCTCATTGAAATTCACGGTATTTTCAACAAACTTATCTCCTTCCTCCTCACCGTTTCCAAAGGCAACTTTGGTTTTGGGGAAAAACTTAACTTCAAAAACATTTTCGAGCTCCTCGTATCCCTTTCTGACCCTGTAGATGGGTATTCTAAACTCTGGAATTCCAAAGAGCATTAATCCACCGGGCTCTGGTAGCTTGTCGTAAATGTGAACCTCATGCCCGTGACAGACTAAATATCCTGCGGCACTTAATCCGGCTGGCCCTGCACCAATTATTGCGACTTTTTTTCCTGTTGGCTCAGGTTTTTCTCTACATAGGAAAGCGAACCTCATACCTTTCATTAAATTCACCTCCTAAATTAAATACCCTTCATATTTGTCAGATACAGAGGAAATCTTCTTCATCTTACATTCGTCACAGATAAACGCAAACTCAACTTTTTCACCCATTTTGAGTAGCTGTTGAGCATAATATTCAGCTTCTTTTTTAGTCCACATCATCTTTCTGCCGCATTCGAGGCAGTGGGCATATTCAAATTCTAAGGTTATTTTATCCGGCTTCCCTTGAACTGCTTTTGTTGGGCATACCTCGTTGCACTCAAAGCTGCAGTTACCGCAGTTTTCTGGAGAAAAGTGTATTGTTCTCTTGCTATTGTCAACTACCCTGATAGCGTCAAAAGGACATACATTTGCACATGCTGTGCATCCGATACATAGCTCAACTTTCAACATTTTCACATCACTTTGGGTAGTTAAGTATTGATTTGAGCTATAAGGCCCTTTTACGTCCAAATGAATACTTCTTGTCATTTTACATTTTTCAAAAGAGGTTATAAAAGCGTTTTTGAAACAAAGTTTTCTTAACCAAAGGTGTAATAGCCAATGGACAACAATGCACGTTGCACTGAATTTTTAACATCTGTGATATTTCCTTTTCAGCAATTAAAAGCAAGCAAAACTGTTTTGTGTACTCACATTAGTCAAGGTAAACAAATGCATTTTAACCTTTGGTTGGCAAATTAAGGATTTAGAGAGGCTGTTTTATACCACCACTAAGCCTTTCCGATAAGAATGAGATATGTAAAGTTGCTACAGGAGAATGTCCATGTTGTGAAGCTTTAAATTTTCTTTGTCTAAATTCTATTTTGGTGGTTGTATGGGAACCCTCATCCTCGCTCTTGGCAACGAACTCATGAGAGACGACGGTGTTGGGCTTAAAATAGGGAGAATTTTAGCAGAAAAAGGGTATAATGTTCTTGAAGTTGGGACTGATATTTTCAAGCTCCAAAATTATTACAACGGAGAGGAGAGAATTGTGATAATTGATGCAATTCTGAGTGAAAAATTTGAGCCCGGAAAAATAATTCATCTGAAGGGCGAAGAAGTCTTTGAGAAGCTCAAAGCTGAGATAAGAAGTGCTCATTTCATGGGTGCAATTGACGGGTTAAAGCTGATGATGGTATTGGATGAAAGATTAGCAAAAGCAGAGATTCATTTTATAGGGATAGTTGCCAAAGAAGTTGAACTGGGAATGAAATTAAGCAAAGAAGTTGAAAATGCCGTTCCTAAGGTTATTGAGCTTATCGAGAAGATTGTTCACCCTTGAGCTTATACTTCACCAGATATCTTCCCTTCTCGAACTCTTCCTCGCTTTCTAAAACTTCAACAGGCTCAATATTTAATCCAAACTTCATGGCTTCCCACTTTATATCCTCAAAGTAATCGTAAAGTCCGCAGGTTTTACAGAATGAACCGTTAAACTCAATGATAACCTCATCTCTCTCAGCCTTGATAATTTTAGCCTGAGCTTCACTCCCATGATATTTATTAAACTCCTCGATAACTCTCTTTAGGATTTCCATACTCCCACCTTAATTGAGGTTTAATTTTTCGATTTAAAAAGTTTATTAGACTAACCGAAGAGTTTAAAAATCAAACCTAAAGAGGTTAGTTCGATGATAAGGTTTGCCCAGAGAGAGTACACAGACGAGGAGATTTACGAGATAGTAGTTGATCCGGTTAGAGAGTGGTTTAGACGAAAGTTTGGAACATTTACACCCCCTCAGAGATATGCAGTCATTGAGATTCACAAAGGAGAGAATGTTCTCATTTCTTCACCAACGGGCAGCGGAAAAACTTTATCCGCTTTTCTTGCTGCCATAAACGAGCTTATTTTATTGGGAAAAGAGGGTAAGCTTGAGGATAAAATCTACGTTCTTTATGTTTCGCCCCTTAGAGCTTTGAACAACGACATTAGAAGGAACTTAGAGGAGCCCCTCAGAGAAATTAGAGAAGTTGCTCAAGAGATGGGCTATGACTTGCCAGAGATAAGAGTAGCAGTGAGAACAAGCGATACTTCAAGCTATGAAAAGCAGAAGATGGTCAAAAAGCCACCCCATATACTAATTACAACACCAGAAAGCTTGGCCATAGCTTTAAACGCTCCAAAGTTCAGCGAGAGGTTGAAAACCGTCAAATACGTCATAGTCGATGAAGTCCATGCCTTAGCTGAGAATAAGAGAGGAACCCATTTAATGCTCAGCCTTGAAAGGTTACAGAATTTAGCCGGCGATTTCGTTAGAATTGGCCTCAGTGCTACTATTCATCCCCTCAAAGAGGTTGCCAAATTTGTTTTTGGATTCAACGATGATGGGACTCCCCGTTCTGGTTTAATTGTTGATGTCAGCTTTGCAAAGAAAACTGAGATCAAAGTAGAAAGTGTTGTTGAGGATTTAGTTTATACAGATGCGGCAACACTAAGTGAGGCTTTGTATAAGCGCTTGGATGAGCTCATTGAACAGCACAGGACAACGCTCATCTTTACCAACACAAGGAGCGGTGCTGAGAGGGTCGCTTATCATCTCAAGAAGAGATTTCCAAAATATACCGAGCTGATAGAGGCTCATCATTCAAGCCTCTCAAGAGATGTCCGCTTGGAGGTTGAGGAGAAGCTGAAGAAGGGAGAGCTTAAAGCTGTTGTGTGCGTTCCGGGTCATTCTAAAGTTGCTACCTCAAAGGGAATTAAAAGAATCGATGGACTTAAAAAGAATGATAGGATTGTGGGAGTTAAAGAGGTAAGGAGCCGTTTTGTAGAGTCTGGAGGAACTCATCGGATTGAATATAACTCCACTGGAATCAAGCTCAAGACAAGGCTCGGCTTTGAAGTTGAAGCCACTCAAGAACACAAGTTCCTGACAATAAAGGAAGGAAAGCTCACCTGGATTGAGGCTGAGAAGTTTAAACCGGGAGATTACATTGGAGTCCTGCGCAGATTACCAAGTCCAGATGAAGAAGTATCGATTTTTGAAATCCTTCCAGATTCCGCTTATCTGCATCTACGAATCGAGTTTTTAAGGGAGTTGAAGAGGAACATTCAGGCTAAATTTGGCTCAATCCAGGCATTTGCAGAACGGATAGGCACAAGCAGGGACTATCTATCCAAGCAGCTTGGAGGGAGATATCCCTTCAGATGGAGCAAATTAAAGCTAATTCTCAGCGAAATCGGCATGACCATTGAAGAAAACGACGTGGAGAAAATAACCTCAGACAAGAACTGTTATGAACTTCCGAAGAAATTTACACCTGGACTGGCCAGGTTGCTGGGTTTTTGGCTTGCTGACGGTTCCTGGAAAGGTGGGACGATAACGCTGTTCTCCAGCGACTTGGACATGATCAAGCGTTATGCCAAGCTAGCCAGAGAGGAACTTGGAATCAAGGGGAGCATAAGAAAGCAAAACGAGAGCACGTACTCACTTGAACTCTCATTTAACGTACTCCTTCACATCTTCAAAGGACTCGTGGGGAATGATGGTAAGAAATCTACCAATGGAAGATTTCCGGAGATCCTTTACCGACTTCCAAAAGAGCATAAAATCCAGTTTCTCTCAGGCTACTTTGATGGTGACGGATACCTTGAGATAAAAGAGGGCAGGCGTGTATATTCGGCCGGCTTCATTACATTCAATCCCGAATTTGCCGAAGGGATACGCAATCTCCTGCTCCAGCTTGGAATCGTTGCATCTATCAGGATGAGGCGCTACAATGAACAGCAGTTCTTCAAAGGCAGGGAGATACAAAAGACTGGAACATCTTACACCATCGCCATCTTGGGTGGAGAATATCTCAGGAAGTTTGGAAAGCTAATTGAACCCTGGCGTTCTGGGCTTGAGAGAATAAGAAAACTCACCGATAGAGGGTATTCCAACTCTGATGTGATCCCCGGAATCAGCCATCGCCTGAGGAAGATTAGAATGGCACTTGGCATCAGCTCCTATGCACTCCAAAAGATGGGGATGTACAATCCCATTAAAGTCGAACTCGGAACTCGTGAAATCAGCAGGAGAAATCTTGTAAGACTGCTTGATTTTTACGAAAGGATTGCCAGGGAGAGGAAGGTAGACAGCATAATTCCTGAGATTGAGGAGCTTCGAAAACTTGCCGAGGGAGATGTTTTCTTTGATAGAATTGAATCCGTCGAGTCAGTTTTCATTGCAGATGCCTACGGTATACTAAACTCCAAAACCGGAAACTACGTCGTTAATGGCTTTGTCTCGAAAAACAGCTCAACCAGCTTGGAGCTCGGGATTGACATAGGCACAATAGATTTAGTTGTCCTCATAGGCTCACCAAAGAGCGTGAACAGAGCTCTGCAGAGGATAGGGAGAGCTGGCCACAGACTTCATGAAGTTAGCAAGGGAGTAATTCTCGTGTTGGATAGGGATGATTTGGTGGAATGCACTGTCTTGGCTTACAATGCGAGGAATAGAAGATTGGACAGAATTAAAATCCCGCAAAATCCCCTTGATGTCCTTGTCCAGCATGTTCTTGGCATGGCATTGGAGAGAGTTTGGGATATTGAAGAGGCTTATAAACTTGTGAAAAGGGCTTATCCCTACAGAAACTTAAGTTTTGATGATTTCATGAGCGTTTTAAGGTACTTAGCTGGAGAATACGCTGGTTTGGAGGAGAAGAAGGTTTACGCCAAGATTTGGCTCGATGAAAAGGAGAGCAAATTTGGAAGAAGAGGTAAGATGACGAGGGCAATTTACTACATGAACACCGGTACAATTCCAGATGAGGCTAAAATCGAAGTTTACACCCTCGATAAGAGATTCATCGGCACTGTTGAGGAGGAGTTTGCCGAAAGACTAATGCCAGGAGATATTTTTGTTTTAGCTGGAAGAACCTATGAGTTTAAAAAATCAAGGGGCAACAGGATTTATGTTGAGCCTAAAGAGGGAGCAAGGCCCACAATTCCGGCATGGTTCTCTGAAATGCTGCCGTTGAGCTTTGATTTAGCCTTGGACGTGCAGAGGTTTAGAAGGGAGATTAAAGAACTTTTGGATAATCCCAAAGCAGAGCAAATCCTAATGGAGAAATACAAAATAGATGAGAAAGCAGCAAAAGCAATTCTAAGCTACTTTAGAGAGCAAGCAAAGTATTCAACAATTCCAGATGATGAAATCCTTCTGGTTGAGGAGGTTTTGGAGGAGAGAAGGGCGAAGTACTTCTTCCACACGCTGATAGGAAGGAGAGCGAATGAAGCTTTGAGCAGGGCTTTTGCTTACCTCGTGAGCAAAAAGAAGAGGTGTAACGTGAGAATAGCGATAAGTGACAACGGCTTTATGTTGATTTTGCCGAGAGAGAAAAGATTAAGTGAAAAGGATATCAAATCCTTGTTTCAGCTTGAGGATTTAAGAGAAACCCTTAAGAGAGCCTTGGACAACACAGAGCTGTTGAAGAGAAGATTTAGGCACGTCGCCAACAGGGGTTTGCTGATTTTAAGGAGATACATGGGCAGGAAGAAAAGTCTGAGCAGGCAGCAACTGAATGCCCAAACATTATTAAGACTCCTCAAGAAGAACTATCCAGACTTTCCGCTCCTCAAAGAAGTTTACCGCGAGATCATGGAGGATAAGATGGACATTGAAAATGCTGAGCTGTTTTTGAACTGGGTTAAAGATGGCAAGATAAAAGTCGTTTTTGAACAAAATGAGCTACCAAGTCCATTCGCCTTCAACCTTGAAGTTATTGGAGCGAGCGATGTTGTGCTTATGGAAGACAGGAGAGAGCTGATTAAGCAGTTACATAAGAAGATAATGGCTATGATTGGGGAGCTTGAGTGAGATAAACTTTTTAAGTGTGAATTCTTAGTATTCATGGGAGTGGTAATGAAAAGGTGGGTGAAGATTTTCTTAGGAAGCTTTATTCTGCTTTCACTTATCCCTCTCATGAGATACTATGACTATACAAAAAGCCAAGCATATGAGCCTATCTGGAGTCTTGACAAATTCACCACCGGGGGTTTTATTAGAGGCAAATTTTATGATGACAAGCTTGTGGTAGCTGAAACAAATTTAAGCATATTTTCAAATGAAGGAAGCATTATCATGATATTTTCAGAGAGAGGAGAGCTTTTAAAGAGGTTTAAGACGAAGTTTAAGGTATATTCCTTTGCAGTTGCTGATAACACATTGTTTGTTAGTGAGTCAAAAATTCTCAACATAAAAGGTTCAACAATACATACACAGAGTTTTATCTCCGCATATTCCCTCGATGGAAAGCTTCTCTGGCGGCAGAATATTTCCGCTTTCGCCTTAACTTACTCTAATGGCAGAGTTCTTGGAATTGACAAAGGAAACATCTTTGCCCTCGACACTAACGGCAATCTGCTTTGGAAGAAAACGATTGAGGGAAATCCTTACGCTGTACTTTCGTGTGAGAAGCTAATCATAGTGAGCACTGAAAATATGAGAAGATATGGAGTAGTGGCGTTCTCCCCTTCTGGGAATTTTCTTTGGAAGCTTGAGAATGACGTATCTGCACTGGATACAAACTGTCACCACATTTTAATGCGGGGAAGCAACTGGTATGGTCTCTTTGACATGAGCGGTAATGAATTATGGATAAAAGAAGTATCTTCAAAGAATCAAATCATCTTCAAAAAGGATGGAATCAGCTTTTACAACTTTTACGCTCACATAGACAAGAATGGAAAGGTTTATTTGAGCGAAGCAGATTCCTTCACAATCCTTGATACTAACGGGAAAGTTATTGCCCGTTACAATAGGCCAATTGGATACTTTCAGATTTCTCAGGATGGAAAGCTTATTTTCGATGGATATCATGTGTTCGTGAATCCGCTCTACGATAAAGACCATGATAAAATTCCTGATGATGAAGATATTCTCCCTGTAAATAACGAATTGTTGTACCAACTCTCTCTTGCTTTTGGGATTAGTTTCGTCTTTGCCTCACTCTATGAATGGCGGAAGAAAAAAGAAGGAAGAAAAGCTCATGAAGAGTACTTAAGGCTGAAGAGGGAGCTGGATAAGAGAAGCTCATGAGAAACCTGCAGTTCCACAATGCAGTGGCTATGTACAGCCAAAGAGAAACATTGCTGCTATCAGTTTTAAACGATACAACATTTTGTCTCCACATAAAAACAAAATGCATGCATATTGTCCTCACGTAAGGACAAGATTTATAAACAACAAGAACCAACAGCAACACATGGAGAAGAAGGTATTAACATCCCTATTATCCACCAGCAGAAGACTGATGATGTGGGTGAGGAAGTTCCCTAAGAGACGTTTTCTGTATGACGAGCTTAAGAAAATTGATGAGGAGTACTACGTAGGTGTTAAAGGTATTAGAGGTGTTGGTAAAACCGTTTTACTGCTTCAGCTGGCGAATGAGACTGAAAAAAGCGTTTATTTCTCAGCTGATTCCACACTGATTAAACCATTTTCCATCTATGAGGTCGTTAAATCTCTCGCAGAATTGGGCTACAGAAACATCTTTATTGATGAGATACACAGAAAACCCAACTGGGCTGAGGATCTAAAAACCCTTTACGATGAACATGAGGTTAGAATCTTCTTCTCAGGCTCCTCTGCTATCGATATACTGCACTTAAGCGCTGATTTATCCCGCAGGATTGTTTTAAAGGAACTTCCCCCCGCTTCCTTTAGGGAGTGGCTCAACATAAAGAAAAGATTTAGCATTCCAAGGCTATCTTTGAAAACAGTGCTTTCCAAGTCATTTGACCTGACAAATATGTACATGGAACTTCACTCCCTCTGGCAGGAATATATGAGCAAAGGAGGTGTGCTTTATCCTGAGAGCGGCTTCTACGAGGCACTTGAGAATTCCATCAGGAAGGTTATCCTTGAGGATCTTTCGTCCCTTAGGGAGATAAACGTGAAGTACGAAACCGATGCGTTTAAGCTCCTCTATCTGGTGGCAAAGTCAGCTCCCTTTGAGGTAAAATACTCAACGATAGCCAACGAACTTGATGTTTCCAAGAACATGGCAATAAGGCTTGTTGAGGATTTATCAAAGGCAGGATTAATTTATCCAATCCAAGCATGCGGAAGTGTTAGAAAGGAGCCGAAGCTCTATCTCACAATTCCGCTGAGAAAATTCTTTGCAAAAAAGGGCTTCTCCGTGAACCTCGGTGCTCTTAGAGAGGAGTTCTTCATCAACCATATTCGCTGGATAAGCGAGGTTTGCTACCTGAAAGGAAAAAGGGGTGAAAAAACACCTGATTTCAAGGTAGGGGAGTGGATAATAGAAGTAGGCGGCGAAAAAAAGAGTAGATATCAGAAGCCTGACTATATAGCCGTTGATGGTTTGCTTACGGGAAAAGGCAGGATTCCGCTGTTTCTGTTTGGATTGATTTATTGAGGTTGTTAGAGCTCTTTTATTTCCTCCACCCTATCAAACTCATTTCGCTTTATGAGCTCGATGGCAAAGGCGTAGAGGCTGAGCTTCTGAAGGCTCTCTGGAGTTAGTTTCTCACGGGAGAGCTCGCTAATTTTTGAGGAAAGCTTTTCAATCGCCTTTTTCTTTGCCTCCTCGGAGAAGCCTTTCGAAGTCCCCCAAGTCCCAGATGAGGTAGTCTTTTCTCAGCTCTTCCTTCCCTTCAACACCCTTAGCCACCAGCCCGTAGCTCATCTCCCAACCATCAAGCCCTACAAGCTCGGCCTTCCTCTCCAAGTCCTTCAAAACTCTCTGCGCTTCCCTCTCGCTCAGCTCCTTCCACTTAACCTCAACAAACAGGGCTTTTTTCTCTCTATCATTTAACGCAACCAAATCAATCTCCTCGCTCTTATGCCACCATTTCCCAATCTTCTCGAATCTGAATGGGAGCTCTCCTCTCTTGTTCAGCTCAATGAGAAATTCTTTTGCAATTTCTTCAAATGCTTTCCCCACGTAGGTGTTGAAAGCATCCCAATCCATCTTGAATGTCCCTATCTCCACCTTGCTCCTGTTTGGCTTTACGAAGCGGAACCAAAAGGCGAAGAAGTTGTCCTTAATGTAGTAGCGTGCCTTCTTGCTCCTTTCACTCTCCGTTATTGGAATTTCTCTCTTCACAAGGTCAAGCGACATGAGGGTTCTTAAGTATTTGGGCATGTCTTTGACCTCTATTCCAGCGAACTGGGCAATTTCACTTACCCTATGCTTTCCAGAGGCAATTGCTTCCAAAATCAGATAGTAGCGGTGCACATCACCAAGCTCTTCCCTTAAAATGAATTCGGGCTCTTCGTAGAGTATCGACGTTGGTGAAAACACAAGCTTAAGAAGCTCCTCTTCAAAGTTCTGTCCCTTAAAAAGCTTGAAATACATGGGGACTCCTCCAGTTACGGAATAAATTTTAACTACTGTTTTCAGCGATTTTTCATTAAAATACTCGACAACATGGAGGAAGCTTAGGGGCTTGAGCTTTAGCTGGGCTGTTCTTCTGCCGTAAAGGGGGTTTGTATAACCCATGAGTCCTTCCATGAGACCAACAAGCGAACCGCTTAGGATTAGGAAAAACCTTTCATCAACTATTTCATCTATCACGTGCTGAAAAACTGCTGGTGTGTTCTTATCGGCAAGTAAAAGATATGAAAATTCGTCTATCACAACGATAAGTCTTTTAGGAGCTTTGAGAGCTATTAGCTCAAAAGCCTTTCTGAAATCTGTAACCTCAAGCTCAGGTAAGTTAAGCTGCTGAGCAGCTTCGAAGTAGAACCGCCTTGCATTTGCTTCCAATCCATCTCTATCAGCGAGGAAGTAAATGGTGGGTTTGTCTTTTATGAACTGCTTTATCAGCTCTGTTTTTCCAACCCTCCTCCGCCCGTAGAGGATTAGAACTTCCTTTTTTCCAGAACGGTAAAGCTCTTCAAGGAACGCCAGCTCACTCTTTCGGTTAATAAACATTATCTTCACCATGATAATCTTTATGAGGATAATTTTTTTAAGCCTTTCGAAATCCATCAGATCCCAGACAAGGCAGCCTTCATCCTCTAACTTTCCTTCAACTCAATTTTAACAAATTGAAGTCCTATTCTCGTGCTTATTTAACATATTTTCTATCTGCAAAATTATTTCTTTGAGATCTTTATTCCCTTTGGCTAATTTTTCCTGTTCACCTCCATATGATAATCATCATTATCATAATCAGGGTTATCATCAGTAAACTGAAGCTCTGGAGTGTACGAGGGTTAAAAAGTGGAAATAATCCTAACCAAGCACCTTAACCGCAAACGCCAATAAATCTGCCAGTTCTTTTATCCTTGTCTCTGGCGAAGCTCCCATGTGGCCACTCTTCGTTTCAACGCGCAGATAAACAGGAGCGCCGACATCTTTCAGCTTCTTAGCGAATTTGAGCGCATGAGCTGGATGAACTCGGTCATCATGCAAACCTGTGTAAATTAGCGTGGGTGGATATTCCTTATTAGGATCAACGTTGTGATATGGGGAATATTTGAGCAAAAACTCTCTGTCATTTGGGTCATCTGGATTTCCGTATTCTGGAATCCAAACGCTTCCGATGTAGAGTTTATGAAACCTCAGCATGTCTATAACTGGGTATCCAATTAAAGCGGCATCCATAAGGTCTGGTCTCTGCGTTAGCACGGCAGAAACTAAAAGTCCGCCGTTGCTCCTTCCCCAAGCGGCAACTTTATAGCCTTCACTTTTCAGTTTCTCCAAAACTGCAATGAAGTCATCAAAGACGTTCTGCTTGTTTTCCCTCATCCCTTGGCGGTGCCACTCCTCACCGTATTCGCTCCCACCTCTTAAGTTTGCCATCACAAAAGTTCCACCGCGCTCAATGAAGGGAATCACTTGAGGAATGAACCTTGGGAGCAAGGCAATGTTGAAGCCCCCATATCCGAAAGCCCAAGCTTTGTTGCTTTTTGCTCCTTTTTTCTTGACCATGAAATAATGAACTCTTGTTCCATCCTTGGAAACTGCAAAGTCTTCACTTACCTCGAATTCTCCTTTAACTTCAATCCCATCAATCAGCTCAAGCCCCTCTCTAAAGCGGTAAAGCCTGTAGGGAACTGTAAAGCTTTCATATCTAAGCAAAACCTGCTTCCCATCAGTGTCAAGCGGATAAATCTGTGCAGGCATCTCAAAGCTTATCTCCTCTATAAGCTTTCCATCAAGTGCAAACACCTTAAGTTTCGAGGAGGCATGGACTAAATAGCCAGCAAGTAGTTTGTCATTGACAATAACTGCCCACTCAAGCGGAAACTCATTTTCTGGGATAATCTCCTCAGCTTTATCATTTTTGATTGCAATAACCTTTCCAAGACCCTTTCCTTCGCGCGTATAGATGTAGAACTTTCCATTGATGACATCTATCGGATGCGCTGGAACATCGCTTGAATAGACTTTTCTCCACTTTTCTGGCTCATCAATCGGGCCAAGATAGATATCGGCTTTGTTCCAGCCGAATGTAACCGTTAGCATTGCCCACTTTCCATCCGTACTTTTGTGCAGATTCATGAAATATCCTGAACCAAATCCCTCACCAAAAACCATAACCTCCTCTTCCCCTTTCTTCAGAAAAATTCTCTCTGCTGGTGGCTCCATTCCATCGGGAGTTTTCTCTTTCCTGTAAAAGCGGGCAAAATAATAACCATCATCAAGAAAAACGATATTCCACAAGGATGGCTTTATTTCCTCGATGGTTTCTCCAGTTTTAAGATCAATTATTCTCGTTATCCCCTCATCAGCTCCTCCAATTGAGAAGTTATAAGCCAATCTTTTCCCATCTCTGTCAGCGGTAAAGCCTTGAAGGAGAACCTCATCGCCAAGCTCTTCTTCAAGCTTTTTAGAATCAACTATAATTTCTCCAGTCTCAAGGAGTTTTATGAGCTGTCTTCCTGCTTCATTTATCTTCACAAATGTTCCTCTCTTTGTAATTTGAGCCTCCCAAATATTGGGTAGATAATAGTACTTTCTCACATCATTAATCAGCTTTTCTGGCAAATCCCCAATGAATTTCCTAAAGCGCTTGTTTTCCTCCTCAATGAACTTTAGAACTCTTTCATCATTCAGATTCTCCATCCAGAGGTAAGGGTCTTCCATTTAAACCACCATTGAAATATGGTGTCTAACATTAAAAAGTTTGCAATGCAAAGTTTTGTTCTCCTTTAAATATCCAAAGCCCATAACTTTTAGTGGGGTGAGCACATGGAGGAGTTTAAGGAAGCCCTTGAGAGTGTTGAGAAAAAGCTCATTGCAAGTTGGCATATCTACATTGCCATAATCTACATTGCATGGCTTATTGCCATGGGAGGATACCTCACGCTTTCCGCTTTGGGTCTTGAAAGAATTACCATCTTTTACTGGCCCACAGTATTTATAGGTGTGGTATATGTCATGGGAGTTGCATGGAAGAAGTTCATCCAGCTTAATCCAGAAATCCACAAGGATTCAAGCTTAAGAGGATGGGTGTGGTTGAGCGGATGGATTGTAGGAGTTATAATATGGATATTCCTCAGGGATGTGAGAGGCTTCGCTGCCATCATAGGGCTTGGAAACCTTGGCATGGCTTTCGCTTTTTCTCAGTGGAGCATAGCAATTCCAGCAATAACGCTTGCCGCATTCCTCAAGCCAGATTGGACATTCGTAAACGCACTCATAATACTCAGCTATTCACTGGTTTCATTCGTACATCTCTGGAGAACTTTTAAGGTGGTCTGAGTGCTTGAGGAGATAACCAAGAACAACGTCTTCAACTCTCCAGCAAGGTTATCAATAGCCCTTTACCTTTTACCAAGACGAAGGGTCAGCTTTGCAGAGCTTCAGAAAGCTTTGAATATGACTCCCGGAAATCTTGAATCCCATCTGAAAAAACTTGAAAGGGTAGGCTACGTTAGGATATTCAAGGGATTTGCAGACAGACCGAGGACATTCATCGAAATAACAGACAAAGGTGCCAGAGAGACCATTGCATTTCTTAGGCTTTTGAAAAAGGCTATTGATGAGGCTTTACACGACAGAATGGAATAGTTCTTGATGATTACTGTTTTCAAACACATATAGGGAACAGTTATTAATTCCCTCGTCAATTTATTAATGGTGGTAACAATGATTCTTAGAGGTAAAGTCGTTGGCAGTGAAATTCCACGCTTTAAGCACCGATGGTTTGGAATCCTTGAAGTTGAAGCTGAGGGAGAAAGGTATAAGCTCTACATGAGTGGTGTTGCTCAATGGTTTGTAACTGGAGATGAAGTTGAAATCCATGTGAAAGAGAAACCAAAAGTTAAAAACGTGCTCGATTTTGATGATTATGAGCTTTACAAGTTCTATCAGGGGGACAAAATTAAAGTTTGGCCGCTGTGGGAGAGGGAGTATGAGGCAAAACGTTATTCTCCGCTAACCGGTGAACTGCTCTACACCTATAAAATCAAGGCGAGGGAAGCAACTTATGAGAGCGATTTTGAGGCAATAGCAGAGCTTGAGCAATATCATTATGCATCTCAGAAGGAGAAAGTGGCACTGTGGAGATGTGAGAGGTGTGGCAACGTCTTTGAAGCAAATACGAAGCAGAAATGTCCAAAGTGTGGGAGTGAAGACATTCATATCCTTGAGATTAAAGGCTCAACCCCAGCCTCACGCTTCTTAATCCTTGAGCTTGAGAACAGAGAGGAGTATGAACCGAGAATCTTGGCTTATGTTAGGATTGACCCCCCAATCCCACTGATGCACCGCCGCTTACCAAACGGTGAGATAGAGAAGAACATTCGTGAGAGGGTCTTTCCAGAAGACTGGTTTCATCCGGCATTCTGGCCGGAGAGAATTCTGAAGGAGCTTTATGAAGAGCTCAAGAGGAAATATCCCAGAAAAGTTGCCCGCTCAATGCTCTGGGAGAAGGCAAAATGGCAGGCATTAAGAGAGAGCAACACTGCTGGAGCGAGAATAGCTCGAGTGGTTGTTCATCCAGACTATAGAAGTGATGGACTTGGTCAATTGAGCGTTAAAGCGGCTTTAGACTGGATTAAGGAAAGGAGAATTCCAGAAATGAGAAAGAGAAAGCATGTCGTTGAAACCATAGCCCAGATGGCCAGATATAACCCCTTCTTTGAAAAAGTTGGCTTTAAGTTCCTATGGGAGACCGCAAGCGGAAGACCAGTGCTCTTTTATCCGCTGACTGATGAAGCTAAAGAATACATAGAGAGATTTTTGAAAGAAGACCCATATGCCCCCAAAGACGGAAGACTGTGGAAGCCAAGCTATGGAAAAGTTGAGCCGTTAAAAGGTTCGATAGTCTTCAAGAATGTGAGCAAAGTCTTCGAGAGTGAACTTGACATAAAGGGTCTTCCCAAGGAAATTCAAGAGCTTTTGAAGGCTTTTGGAGTGAGACATAGAGTGATTCAGAGACCCGTCCTGAGAAATCTAAACTTTGAAATCAAACCAAAAGAGTTGATTGTGGTTGTTGGAGCAAGTGGAGCTGGAAAGACAACTCTGCTCAGGTTAATTCTTGGAGCGGCTAAAGGTTACTGGGAAGAGAAGTACAGACCGACAAGTGGGGAAATTGAAGTGCCAGAAAACGTTAAAGTCTCGGTCATGATTCCAGGTGAATTTGAGCCGGAGTTTGGAAGTGAGAGTATATTGGAGCATGTTTACAGAAAAATCAGGGATTTAAATGCGGCAGTTGAGGTTTTAAACCGCTCTGGTTTGAGTGATGCCGTGCTCTACAGGGCAAAGTTTAGCGAGCTTTCCACGGGACAGAAGGAGAGGGCCAAGATTGCATCCCTGCTTGCGGAGAAGCCAAATCTATTACTTATGGACGAGTTTGCCGCACACCTCGATACTCTAACGGCTATGCGTGTAGCTAAGAAGGTCAGTGAGATAATTCGTGAAGCTGGAATTACCGCTGTAATAATCACCCATAGGCCAGAGGTCGTTAAAGCCCTTGACCCTGATAAGGTGCTCTTTGTTGGCTATGGCACGGTTAGGGTCAGCAAAGGAAGTGCTCACTCCTGACCACATTTTACTTTTCCTTTGAGCATCCAATATAGTAATGGTGAGCAATATGATTGAGATAGTTGAGAGAGAGTACGAGGTAACCGAGGGGTTAAAGCTTGTCCTTAGCAATGTGAACGGACACATCAGAATAAAAGGCTACGATGGGAATACAATAAAAATGAAGGCAGAAAAGAAATGGGGTCTCCTTGCACCAGAGCCAAAGATTAAGGTGAAGAAGGAAGGGAATTTTCTAAAAATCGAGGCTAAGCATAAGAAAACATTTGGCGTCAGCTTAGGTGGAAGTTCAGTTAGCTTTGACATTCTTGTTCCAAAAACTGTTGAAGTAGAGAGGGTTGGCAGTGTAAATGGTAAAATCTCAATTTCAGATGTTAATGGAGTTCCAAAGATTGGGAATGTAAATGGAGCAATTGAGCTTGAAAATGTAGAAGTTGGTAAAGTTGGAAATGTAAACGGCCCAATAAAAGCTGTGTTAAAAGCAGTGAGAAACGATGTGAAGATTTCAACTGTAAACGGTTCAATAAAAGTTCTACTTCCGAGAGAAGCTGATGTAACGATCTCGGCAAGCACGACAAATGGAACAATCTCCACGGAGGGTTTTGAAAATGTTGCAACATCTTTGGCAGGGACATTTGGACCCAAAAGTTTCAGCGCACAGCTTGGTTCTGGAAAGTATTCAGTCAAGCTTTCTACGGTAAATGGAAGCATAGAAATCGGGCTCATATGACACAGAGCACATCAAACACAGCGGAACCAATCCAGTGGAGCAGAAAACTTGGCAGAAAGCTTTCGCTCTTCAAATCCATTTTTGCAAATACTATACCAGCCACAAAGGAATATGGAACTTCCAACGGCGGCTTTCCTATATGGACGAGAGTGTAGGGAATGTTCTGGGCTAAGATTCCAAGCCACTCATTCCTTTTTGCTAACGGAAACAGCAGAATTCCTCTGTAAAACGCTTCATGTGCAAACATTATCGCTCCAACCAATAGCTCCTTAAAGATAAAATCACCCCAAGAGGAATAGCTGAAAATCGGGTAAAAGGTTCGGAAGCTCTCCATTTTGGATGCATAAATGCTCAGTGGTAAGGTTGCCAGAAAAAGGACAAAAACCCAGATATAGCCCTCCCTTTTGCCAATTTTGAACCCCAACTCATTAAGCTTGAAGCCCAAGAGATATGCCACGATTAGGGGTAGAAACACATAGAATAGACCATCATAGAATGCCCATTCGTATATATTTTGCCCCAGGTATCGGTTAAGGATAATAAAAATCAAGGAAATTAGATAAAGGAGGAATGCCTTCATTCTTTGGCTTCCTCTTTAACTCCTTCTTCAGCTTTTTCTTCTTCCTCATCTGCAGTTTCGGCAACTTCTTCCACTTTCTCTTCTTTGCTTTCTTCACCTGCCCCCTCTTTACTTTCCTGCTCCTTTACTTCTTCCTCTATCTCTTCTTCAACTTTGACTTCTGGAGGTTTCAAAAGCTCATCAATTGTAGGCTTAAATTCAACCTGCTCATAACCAATGAACCTGAGGTCGCTCTCAAGGATGATTTCCCCAAGGATAAGAGTATTCTTGTCAATTTCAACATCGCTGAAGTCAACTTTGACGTCCTTTTCTCCGACTTCAATCTTGACTTTGCTGAGGTCTACCATTGGAAGTCTCAGCTCGATTAATGCTTTAACTTTCTCAAGGGGGTCTTCAATCTTTTCCATTATCTCAACTTCATACACAATGGTTTTTCCAGCTAATGGGTGATTGAAATCAACCCTAACCCTTCCGCTTGAAACGCTTAAAACTCTTCCTTTAAGCTTCTTTCCACTTTCAGTCTCTATCTCGACTTCTAACCCTGGGAATGGCATGATTCCTTGCCTTCTAAACTGACCGAGGGTGAAGGTCTTGATAAGCCTGGGATCTCTCCTTCCAAATGCTTTCTCTGGGGGAACTTCAATAATGTACTTCTTTCCTACCTCAAGGCCTTCAAGCTGTTCATCAAGCCCTTTAAGAACATGACCAGCACCGATTGCAATTGGCACTGGACCGTAAATACCCTTCTCACTGTAAATTCCAGCTTCCTTTGCAACTTCCTCATGGGTTGTGTCAAAGATTTCTCCAGTTTCTTTGACCTTTCCAATGTAATGAAGTCTTACAACATCTCCCTTCGCCACTTTCATGAGCATGACCTCCTGTTTTTTAAGCTGGTTTAAATTGGGGAGTTGGGTTTTTAAGCTTTGCACTTGCCACTAACGATAGCCTAATAAAACCCAAACAAAAATTTTCTTCAGGTGATAAAAATGAAAGTTTACAACACGCTCACAAAACAGAAAGAAGAATTCAAACCTTTGAGAGAAGGAGAAGTCAGGATGTACGTTTGTGGTCCAACCGTTTATGATTACACTCATCTTGGCCATGCGAGGACGTATATTGCTTTTGATGTTATCCGGAGATACCTTGAGCACAAGGGTTACACCGTCTTGATGGTCATGAACTTTACAGACATAGATGATAAAATCATCAGAAGAGCTCAGGAGACGGGCGAAGACCCAAAGGAATTGGCTGAAAAGTTCTTGAGGTATTTCCTTGAGGACATGAAGGCCTTGAAAGTTAAGCCAGCTGACATCTATCCGAGGGTTACGGAGCACATTCAAGACATAATTGAATTCGTAAAGAAGCTTGAGGAGAAAGGCTATGCATACGAAGGGAGCGATGGAGTTTACTTTGAGGTTCAAAAGTTCAAAGACTATGGAAAGCTCAGCGGAATAAAGCTTGAAGAGCTTAGAAAAGGAGCAAGAGTTGAGCCTGGTGAAGGGAAGAAGAATCCAGAGGATTTTGCTCTCTGGAAGAAAGCTAAGCCCGGAGAGCCAAAATGGGATTCACCATGGGGTGAAGGGAGGCCAGGATGGCATATTGAATGTTCAACTATGAGTACTAAGTATTTGGGGGAGCAGTTTGACATTCACAGCGGTGGAAATGACCTAATATTTCCGCACCATGAAAATGAAATAGCCCAAACAGAGGCATGCACAGGTAAGGAATGGGTTAGGTACTGGCTTCACACAGGATTTGTCATGGTAAAAGGAGAAAAGATGAGCAAAAGCTTGGGGAACTTTGTAACGATAAGGGAGCTTTTGCAGAGATACTCTCCGGAGGTTATAAGGTTCTTTGTCCTGCAGAAGCACTACCGCTCACCCCTTGACTACACGGAAGAGGGGATACAGCATGCAAAGAACAACCTCGAAAAGCTTTACAACACAATCGAAAACATCAGAATTGCCCTTGAAAAAGCGGAGATACCATTCAAGTGGGGCAAAGAGGAGTTTGAGCTTTATGAAGTGATTAGAGAAGCAAAGAGAAAGTTCTATGAAGCAATGGAGGATGACTTCAACACTGCCGAAGCCATGAGACCAATATTTGAGGTCGCAAACGCTGTGAACAAATACCTGACAAAGGTAGAAAAGCCAAAGGAAAGCGTTCTGAGAAAAGCCCTTGAATTCTTCAAGATGGTCGGCGAAATCTTTGGAATCTTTGAGGAATACTTCAAAGAGACGAAGGAGACAAAAGAGGAGGAGCTGATTGAGCTGTTAGTCCAAGTTAGAGCTGAGCTGAGAAAGCAGAAGAACTATGCCTTAGCGGATAAAATTAGAGCAGAGCTTAGAGAGCTTGGCATCCAGCTTGAAGATACTCCACAAGGAACAATTTGGAAGAGGATAAATGTTTAGTTGGTAAGATTTATATTCTGCCTGTTTTTATTTATTCTTTGGTGAAGTTCATGGATGAAATCGAAGCCCTGCGAAATGACCTTGAGAGGCTTGTAAAAGAGAGATCAATTCCCTTATCTTCTCTTGAAGAACTCAAAGAGGAACTTGAGAGCGAGGACATGAAAGAGTATTTAGATGCAATTGTGAGCAAAGCAAAACCTGAAGAAAGTCTGAGACAAAATTTTTTCTATAAAAATGCTCCTATTCTCAGGGTACTTGGCTTAAAAGGTGCACCGGAAGTTAATATCGGCCCGGGTTTTATTGACCTGATTGTTAGAGATTCATTGGGAAGGAAAATCTTGATTGAGTTCAAACGGCTCTTTGAGCTTAGAAAGGATAAACTGGTTAGGAACGAACTCGATTACAGAGAATACGAAGATCAAATCAAAAAATACATCTTCAGTGAAGCCGCGAGATTTGTTGTCCTGACGAACCTTTATGAGTGGCACTTCTTCAGCTCAAAAACTGTAATAAAGAAGTTCAAACCCTTCTATTCTGTCAACTTCGAAGACTTAATGAGCGACTTAGAGAAGTATGGAGATTTCTATTCCCTCTTAGAAAGAAAGGAGCATTTAATAGAGCGTAAAGAGCTTGATGCAAAGTTTTTCGAGAGCCTTAAGGAGTGGATAAAGCTTCTCAGTGAGATAGAGTTTAGGGTTGATGAGAAGGAAAAGAACCGTTTAATCCTTCACCTCTTAAACAAGCTCATATTCATCCAAACACTCGATGATTACGGTGTGATAGAATTTAACTGGCTCTACAAGACCTGGGAGCAGTATTCACGCTACATAGCTTTGGCTGAGGCTCACAAAGATAACCCAAAGGTGGCTGGCAGGCACTATAAAACGTTCCTCCAGAAGTTCCTCTCAGAGATAAATGACTTCTTCTATCCGCTGTATGATACGGAGCTCTTCAGGGATGATTAATCGAGAAAGTCAAAGATGAACCAGAAAACTGGAAGACTTTTTATGAAAGGCTTGCCGTTGTTTTGGGTTTCAGGGAATGGCAGAAAGCTCTTGGATTGGGATTAACCCAATATGACTACAGCCAGATTGATGAAGATATTTTGGGCAAGGCTTATGAAACATACTTAGCGGAGCAGAGAAAGGAAAAGGGAATCTACTACACGCCAAAATACATCACCCAGTTCATAGTCGAAGAGACGCTGAAGAAGAGGCTGGATGAGCTTAAGGATGGGATTGTTAAGGCTATAAAGAGAGGGGACTTTGAAAAAGCTGAGGAGATAATAAGAGAGCTGTTTGATATTAAGATTATTGATTTGGCATCCGGCTCAGGCTCGTTCCTGATAAAGGCATTAAGAGTCCTCTGGGAAGCTTACAGGGATATAATTGATGCAATTGATGAAATTGAAAGCGAGAAGGTAAAAGCAAGCAGCATAGAGGCATTCTTAAAGAGGAGCGCTCCAAAGAGGCTTAGAGAACTGTTACCAAAAGATGAAAGGATTTTGATGTCTCAAATAGTTTTGAGGCACATATTTGCCAACGACCTTGACGCAAATGCCTTAGAGGTCGCCAAGATGAACATATGGCGGGAGCTTATCAGGCTGAATCCCAAAGCCTTCCACTGGGCAAAGCTTGGTGACAATGAGCACGTTCTGCCAAATTTGAGTTTGAACTTCAGAGCGGGAGACTCGCTTTTGGGGTTTGATAATCCGGAGGTTATGAGCGAGTTTAAAGAAGAGATTAAGGAGCTCTGGAAGCTCTGGGAAGAGTTCCTGAAGAATCCCGAGGAGCTGACACCACTGGAGAGAATTGAGGAGATAAAAGCCAAGATTAGAGAAGTGCTGGATGAGAGGTATAAGCAGGTTTTGGCGGAGAAGGGGCTAAATGCCAAGAAGCTTGCAGAGAGGAGGTTTATTCACTATCCACTTGAGTTCTTCATGGTGTTTTTCAACAAGGACGGGAGCGTTGGGGGAGGATTTGATTTCATCATTGGCAATCCGCCGTATGTTAGGATTCAGAACCTTAAAAAGGAGTCAAAGGAATACGTGGATTTCCTGAATAAATTCTATGAAACGGCGCATAAGAACTATGACTTAGCATTACCATTCATTGAGCGCGGCTACAGGCTGTTAAAGGAAGGTGGGGAGCTTGGATTTATAGTTACGAAGAAGTGGATGAAGGCAGATTATGGAGAAAAGCTGAGGGAGCTTTTGGCAAGGGAAAAAGCTGTTAAGCTGATAATTGACTTTGGGGATAATCAGGTATTCAAAGGAGCCACAACCTACACGATGATTCTGATTCTGGAGAAAGCCAAACGTGAAAAGCTCAAATATGCCTATGTTGAGGAGCTCAAGGAGAGTGTTGAGCAACTTAAGGCGGTACATGATGCGGAAAAGGTAAGGAAGGAAAGAATTCAGGTCGTTGAAGTTCCTATGGAAGATATTTCAAAGGATGTCTGGGTAATTTTGACCGAGGAGGAGAAAGCCATAGTGAGGAAGATTTATAAGGGGAGCATGAGACTTGAAGATATTGTTGAAAAGATTTTCCAAGGGCTAGCTACAAGTGCAGACCCAGTTTATATCCTTGAGCTTAGAGAGGAGCTTGGGCAATATTATAGAGTTTACTCAAAAGCCACCAATAAAGAATACCTCCTGGAAAAAGACCTTTTGAAGCCGCTTTTGAAGGGTGAAGAAATTAAAAGATGGATTGTGCCAGAGTACAGATATGTTCTGTTGTTCCCTTATAAAGTACTTGAAAAGAATGGAATGAAAAAAGCGGAGCTTCTCAGTAAAAATGAACTCAAAAAATATCCCAAAATCTGGGAATATCTCAATGAAAATAAAGAGCGATTAGAGAATAGGGAGAGAGGAAAACTAAAGGGTAGTCCGAGGTGGTACGGATATATCTATGAGAAAAATCATGATAAGTTTGAACTTCCAAAGATTTTAATCCAAGTTCTATCGAACAAACCCACATTTGCCCTTGATGATATAGGACAATATTACTTTGTCGGTGGAGGCACAGCTGGAGGAAATGCTATAATATTAAAGGAAGATACTAGCGTTTCCCTAAGATATCTTCTTGCTCTCCTCAACAGCTCACTTCTTGACTGGCGTGTGAAGCAAATAGGAAGTGAATTTGAAGGTGGGTTCTATTCCTACGGAAAAGCCTCTATAAAAGACCTCCCAATCAAGCTTCCTCAAACTCCAGAGCTCGTCGAAGAAATCGAAACCACAACAGAAGAAATCATCGAACTCTTAAAGAAGCACTACGAAATCAAATCCCTCTGGCAAAAATGGAGCGAAAAGCTTTCAGACAAAAAGCTGACCCTAAGAACACTAATTGACCAGTGGAAGAGAGGAATTGGAGTAATCCCACCGGAAAACCTGTTCATAACAAACGTTGAATTCAAATCCGATGAAGAAACAGAGTTCGATGAGTTCGATGCTGCGGTGGAAGGAAAAACTCTAAAAATCCTCGGCAGAGAGGCTGATGCATTCTACATGATAGCTGAAATTGAGGCATCAAGCGAAGAGATTGCTGAACACTTGTATTTCTCCCTTCTAAGCCTGCTGGAATCAAGAAGAAAGGTCAAAACACTCGGTGATTTGCTTTCAAAGACAGGGATTCCAACTATAAGAGGCTCCCCCAAGGAGACGGTTAGGATAGTCAATGCAGTAAAAACCTCTGCGAATGTAAAGCACCTAACATCATCAATTAAAATGGCAAAGGAAAATGAAGCGTACTTAGACGCCATCGTCTTTAAGCTCTATGGACTAACAAGAGAAGAAGCAAGACTTGTGTTAAGAGAACTGAAAGCCCCGGAAAACTACATCTCCTCGGTGGTGAAGTACATCCCCTGACAAAAGGCTTATATGTTTCAGGGGTGTAACCGGTTTCAGGGGTGTAACCTGTGGGATTTACAGACAGACCTATATCTGAATTGGAAAAGCTCCATGGGAAGGAGCATAAGGAAGCCGTGAGAAAGCTGAAAGACAACGTGGACAAAGGCAAGTTTACTGCCCTTCTGGGACCGAGGAGAGTTGGCAAGACAAGCGTCCTGAGAACGTTTCTGAACCACTACAAATATCCATACCTGTACTATGACCTCTCTCCATACATCGGACTGACGGGCGTGAGCTACCGTTCCATAACTCCAGTCCTCATTGGATTCAATACCAAGAAGCTCTCAGCAGAGGGACAGCTCAATCTCGGAATGCTCAAGATGAGATTTAAAGTGGAGCATGGCATGGAGTTTGAAAATGCCTTCATAAATCTTCTAAGGGAGCTCAATGAAAAATACAGGAGATTTCTGCTGGTGTTTGACGAAGCCCAAGTGCTTGCCTTTGTTAGAGGAATAAACATGCTTGGAATTTTTCAAATGATCCACAATGCCCTTGATAACGTCGTTGTCATAATGACAGGCTCAATGCCGGGATTGCTTGAAAAGATGCTTTCTCCATCGTCCACAAGTCCTATGTTTGCCCGGTATGTTGAAAGAATACAAATCCACAGATGGGACAAAAAGGAGGGGGTCGAATATCTGAGGAAAGGCTTTGATGAAGAAAATCTTGAATATTCAAACGAAGAGCTTGAAGAGGCCACAGAAGAACTTTCAGGTGTTCCGGGTTTTCTGGCGATTTACGGTGTTTTACGGCTCAATGGAAGCTCTCACGGTGAAGCCTTAAAAAACGCATTTGAACATGCCGTCTCTCTGTGGGAAAACGACTTGGATGCATTTCTCAACATATACACATCGAGGACATATCCAAGGGTTCTGTTTATTCTCGCTCAGAGCAGATTTGGGTTTACCTGGAGCGAGCTTATGAGGGAGCTTTCCAGGTTTGAAAATGTCAGCAAGCCGAAACTTTCAAGGATTCTAAACAATCTGATTGGAGCTGGAATGGTTGAAAAGAGGAATGGCAAATACTTCATTGCCGAAAGACCTTTAGCATATGCCGCCCTAAAGTTCAGATTCTGAATTCTAAGGTTAGCATTTATCAGCTCTTCTGCCTTTAATTTACAGATTCAAAGAAGCAATAGATTTTGGACCAAGAGGAGGAAACGTTCACGTACCAAATGAATATGCCGATGTTACCTCCCTTAAACTACTCCCAAAACTCTATACAGAAGTTGCAATGAATCTGCTTAAAAACTGATGTTTCCATTCCTCTTTTTGCATAGAAACATTTAAATATTCCTACTCTATTAACGCCGTTAAGGGAAATCATGAAGAAGTTTCCAGCATATCTCGCTTCTTGGGATGATATTGAGAGATGGGCAAAGAAAGGAGCTCTAAAGATTCTTGACGAAGGGTGGAAGCCAGACGTTGTAGTCGGGCTTGCAAGAGGTGGCTGGGTTTCGGCAAGGCTGTACTGTGATTATCTTGGCATTAAAGACTTAGTGAGTATCAAAGTGGAGCACTGGGGGATAACTGCCACGCCAGATGGAAAAGCAAGGTTAAAATACGGAACGGAGTATCCTTTTGAAGGAAAGAAAGTTCTAATTGTTGATGATATAGCTGACACAGGGGAGAGCTTAACCCTGGCTAAAAACTATGTTGAGAGTAAAAATCCAGCTGAAGTTAAGGCTGCAACACTGTTAACAATAAAAACTTCAAAGTTCAGACCGGACTACTATGGAGAGGAAATTGATTGGGCATGGATTATATTCCCATGGAATTTCGTCGAGGATATGATAAACCTGACAAACAACCTCTTTGAGGAGAAGGAAAAGCTCACAACAGATGAAATTATAGCATTATTCAAAGAGCTACACGGTATTGAAGTTCCGAAGGAAAGACTTGAAGGAGCTTTGAACATGGCAGAGAAGAGAAAAATATTTAAGAAAGAAGGTGAATTTTGGCTCAAACCTTGAGGTTGTGGTACTTTGAATAAAGAAAAAACAATAGAGGCAATCAAAAATCACAGTAACTATTCAAGGGAAATTTACGAAATGCACGAGGAGAGCATAAATAATGCGATTGACAATTATGAACAGCTAAAAGAGGACTATTTAAATGACCATTCAAGAGCCAGGATAGTTAGGATCCTCATAAATGATGACAACGACCTGCCATTGGCGATTGAGTTTCATAAAAAGGATGATTCATTCAAAGGCTTCAGCATCGCAATAGGAAAGCCGTACATAAAGAATGAAAATAATGGAAAAAATGAAGCTCATGAAGGCTGAACATAAAATCCATCCTCTATCTTTTCTCCATCATAAATTTCATAGCTGACCAGATAATAGGTTGGATTTCTGTATCTTCTCGTTGAATATCTATCTACGCCAGCAATCCAAATAACGTAATTATCTTTTCTGTGGGGATTTCTTATGGCAAGCAGTAAAGATGTCTGGGGCGAGCTATAGGAGAGTTCCGTGAAGGGGATTTCTTTTATGTCATCCGGAGTTATGATAAATGTTCTAACACTTCCAAACTCTGGGTTTTTCTCAAGCACCCATGTGCCATTCTCAAACACAAACTTTAACGGAAAGTATTCCTCAAATCCTTGCACAACCTTATTGCTGACAGGGCCGCCTATGAGGACTAAGTCTTTCTTTAAGTCCCCATTCGTTAAGTTTACATCTGCTTTAACCTCAATTTTAATGTCACCAGGCCATTGTGAGTAAAATGTTTTAAGATAACTTTTTACAAGCTCTGCAGTTTCTTTGTCATATTCAGATCCTCTCTTATCTGGATTTTGAGTGCCGTAGACAATTATTACTTCTCCCTCTTTGACAACATCATCCAAGGCCCTTAAAGGTGTTACAGGAACATTTTTCTCATAAATTTCCTTGGCTTTTTCTGGAGGAACTTTTTCAATTAGCTCATCAAGCATCTTGTAGATATACTCTTCAAGTGTTTTGTTTTCCTTTATGCTCAAGGCTGTGTATTTTTGATAGAGTTCCACCATATAGTCCTGCCAGAATTCACCCCAGGCTTTCTGCATCTGAAGATTCCACTCAGCGTAATCTCTGTCTATATGGCTTAGGGCAAAATATGCCCAGCCATCGGCAAAGCTCTCGTAAATCATCATTGTATCAAACCAGAAGTGGATATCATAAGTTGCTAAATACGGCACATCTTCTTCTATTGTGTCTTCAAGATAGTGGAGAGGTTTAACCTTATATCCGTAATATTCCTCCAGCTTTTCATTTGTAATATCGTGCCCAAGTTCGTGATAAATGAAGTCCAAAATCCAAAGCTTATCGAATTTCCTATTATTTACATAAACAGCGTTGAGAGGGAGGCCGAATATGGTATCCTTAGCTCTTTCCAAGCTCCATAAAGTTCTTGGAGGCGTTCTCCTCACCAGAGGGGGTATACCTCCAGAGCCATAAATTTTAGTGCCGTTATCTTCCCTGTAAAAGCTGTGTCCATGAATGCATGCCAAATATGGTAGGTGGAACTCAAATCTGACGTTTGTTATGTTCATGTAAGGCTTCATGAACTCATCAGGAGGTAGGGACTGAATGGCGGAAATATAAACCTCTAAATCCCGTTCATAATAGCTTTCGTGGGCTTTGAAGAACTCCATAAAGTTCGTATCTTGAGCAAATTTTCTCAAAGCACCAACGATTTTGTCCAAATCTGAGTCTTGCCACCCCGTATAAATTCTTTTCATTTCTGAAGGATTTGAGAATTGGAGCACATACGCATCAAGAACAAAAAGTTTGTAGTCCCTCTGGGGGATTGTTTTTGCATCGCTGAAATATTGTTTCAGAGCTTGAACTGCTTCATGATTTTTGTACTTACCAAAATGCACATCAACACCCTGAATATAATTATGACGATATATTACGAACTCATTAACCCCAAAAGCGAGATAGTAAACAACGCTTAAAAGCTCTTCATTTGGATTTATCTCAATAAGAACCTTGTCTGTTTGATACTGATATGCATAAGCTGGAGAACTTAGAATTACAAAAATAAGGAAGATTAGAAGTTTTTTCATAATCCCCCCACCTAACGCAAGTCTTGAGTGTCACCTTAAAAATTTTGCACAAAGTTTTAAAGTTAAGTTCCTTAATGATTTTAGGGTGACCTAAAATGAGAGCGAAAGCTGTCATACTCACGCTTCTTATCATTTCATTCATAATTCCAAGCGTGAGTGCTGAAAAGCCTCTTGTAGTTGCGAGCATATCCCCCTTGGCAGAGATAGTAAAAGAAGTGTTCAGCGATTCCGTTGAAGTTGTTTACATTGTTCCACCGGGAGCTGATCCCCATCAATACCAGCTCACTCCCGAGCAGATTGAACTTATCAAAAAGGCTGATGTTGTTGTTACAGTCAACGGACATTTGCCAGCAGAACAAAAGATGAAGCAACTTAAGGAAGAAGGAACAATAAGTGCAGCTGTGCTGTTTGCGGAGGATTATGCAAAATACGGCTTCAGATTTCTGCCCGAGAGATGGTACGATAATAAGAACAACCCCCATGGAGTCTGGCTTGACCCTCACAACGCTCTGGCAATTGCAAAAGCTACAGCCGAAGCATTGTCAGAAAGATACCCACAGAAGAGAGAGCTTTATGAAAAACAATATGAGAAGTTTGAAACAAAAGTTCTGGCAATAGTCGAAGCTTACAAAGTTTTGGCTGAGAATGCAACTGCTGTAATTGAGATGCCTTCTCAGCAGTACGCTCTTGAGTGGCTTGGGGTAAAAGCTGTTGCTTCTATAAAGCCTGAAGCAGAGATGCCTGCCAAAAGCGTTGATGAAATGTTAGGGATTACAAAAACTGTGGAGTTTATAGCTTATTCATCTAAAAGCCCAGAGTCTTTAAAGAACGCTGCTATTGAGCTTTCTCAGAGAGTCGGAAAGCCCTTAGCTGACATAACAACAACGTGGATTGATAAACCTTACACTGAAATCTTAATTGAGAACTCCAAAGCTGTGATAGAAGCATTAAATCAAAAAATGCCAGCAGTTCAGCAAACCGCAAAAATGGAAAGCCTCAATGAGGTTTACATTCTTCTAACGCTGGTTGTTGGAATTTCACTGGGGATGGCTGTTGGAGTTTTGATTAAGAAGTAAGGAAAAAGAAAAGTTCATTCCCTCTTGTAAGGCTTTCCATCCCACTTTGGTGGTCTTACTTTTCCTATTATTCCTGCAACAATGATTATTGTCACTATGTATGGCAGTGTTGCAACGAACTGCCATGGGACTACCTGGGATATCGCTGGATTTGTTCTAACCCAGACTGAGAGATTGTCAAAGAATCCGAAGATGAAGCCACCAATCAGTGCCCTAACTGGATTCCATCCGCTGAACACCATATTTGCCAGTGCTATGAAACCTCTGCCCGAGGAAATTTCCTTTGTGACAACTCCCAGCCAGTCAACACTTAAATAAGCTCCTCCAAGCCCAGCCAATGTTGCTCCATAGACTGTTGCCAAAAACCTATACCTCTCGACGTTAACACCCAATGCATCTGCAGCTTCAGGATTTTCACCGACAGCCCTTATTCTAAGCCCCAGAGGTGTCCTAAAGAGCACCCAGTGGGTTAAGAAGACAATTATGAATGTTATGAGAACCATTGGGCTTAAACCACCGTAGGGGGTGTTTATTATTGGCTGAATTCTGATGTTTGATGGGACTTGGTGCTGTCCAGCAGTTCCCCAGATTGCCGTAATTCCGAAGGCAACCACACCTAAAGCAAGTATGTTCACACCAATACCCGGGATGATGTGGTCTCCTTTTAAGTAAACGGTTATTGCACCATGGAGTATTCCAAGAAGCATGCCCACAAAAGCTCCTCCCAAAAGGCCTATCCATGGACTTCCACTCATCTCCGCGAACATTGCTCCAAAGAGCGCTGACATGAGCAGTATTCCTTCGTATCCGATGTTTACAACTCCAGCTCTTTCACTCACAACTGCCCCCGTACTTGTCAGGACTATTGGAACCATTGCTGTCAGTGAACCGAGAAGTATTGAAACTATCATGTCAATCATCTTCTCACCACCTTCTTAACTAAGTCCCACAATCCCGGAACCGCAACTGCGACGACGATTATACCCTGAACAACTTTAACCATCTCAAGTGGAACCCCTGCATCTATCTGCATGTAAGTTGCTCCGGCTTTAAGGGCTCCAAAGAATATGCCGCTGAATATTATTCCTATTGGATGATTTCTTCCAACTAAAGAAACACCAATTCCATCGAAACCGTACCCGCGAATGTTTGCCATTCCCTGACTTATTGCATAGCTTGGGGGTCTTCCCATTACCTCAGTGGCTCCTGCAATACCGCTCATTATGCCACCGATAAGGAATGACCAGATTATTGCCCTCTTTGGATTTATACCACCGTATCTTGCGGCTCTCTCGTTGTATCCGCTTGCTCTCAGTTCAAATCCCAAAACCGTGTGCCAGAGTATGTAGTACGTGATGATAGCAGCGGCTATTGCAATAATGAAGGCAAGTGAAAGCTCGCTCCCCCTCATGAGTAAAGGCAGCCTTGCACTCGCAGGAACTTCCAATGTCTTATTTGGATCATTTGGATTTGCCAATGGTCCAAGAACAAGATACAGGGCAGTATAAAATGCAATCCAGTTAAGCATGATTGTTGAAATGACCTCGTGAACCCCTCTGTAAACTTTAAGCAGAGCTGCTGGAAGTGCCCACAAGATGCCAGCTATTATTCCTCCGATCAATCCCCATAGGGGATTTGCAAACATGTTTGTAAAAACTATAGCTGCTATTGCGCCAAAATAAACCGTACCCTCTGCACCTATATTGAATATTCCAGTCCTTGCGCTTATTGCAAATGTAAGGGCAGTTAATATTATTGGGGTAGCCGCACTGAGCGTCATAGACCAACCATAGGCTGAACCCACGGCTCCTTTAACAAGTGCCGTGTATGCCTTTACGGGGCTGTATCCTGAGAGTTTCAGAACGATAGCTCCAATTATAACACCGATTACAACAGCTATAAGGCTCTCCATGATAGGCTTTATGAAGCTGGAAATCATACTTCTATCAGCTTTCATCTTTGATACCTCCCATCATGAGTCCTATCTGCTCCTCTGTGACCTCCTCGGGTTTCACTATGCCTACAAACTGCCCCTCATACATAATTGCCATTCTATCGCTAAGCTGAAGAACCTCATCTAAATCGGCTGAAACCAAAAGGACTGCCTTGTTCTCGTTTCTGAGCTTAACGAGATAGTTTCTAATGTATTCCGTTGATGCAACGTCAACACCTCTTGTGGGCTGTGATGCAACTATTAGCAGAGGTTCTTTGCTGACCTCTCTTGCAACAATAAGCTTCTGCTGGTTTCCACCGCTGAGACTTTTTACTGGAGCATCAACTCCAGGGGCTATTATGTCAAACTTTTTGATAAGTTCTTCAGCATGTTTTTTGACCCTTACCCATTTTATAGAGTTCAGCATTCCCGTGAACTCTCTCCTCCAATGCAACCCGAGTACTGAATTTTCAGCAACAGTCATATCAAGCACGAGTCCCATATGTGTTCTATCTTCTGGGATGTGAGCAACTCCAAGGTTATAGAGCTCTTTTGGAGGTCTGCCTGTAATGTCTTTTCCGTTGAGGATTACCCTTCCCTTCTCTATCTTTCTGAGTCCAGTTATTGCCTCAATTAGCTCTGTCTGACCATTTCCTTCAACACCAGCAATTCCAAAGATTTCTCCTGCTTTAACTTCAAATGTCAAACCCCTTACCGCATCTTCACCCCTGTCTCCTTTTACCCATAGGTTCTCAACTCTAAGGATGGGTTCTCCGGGTTTTTTTGGAGGCTTTTGAATTCTCAGAACGACATCCCTACCAACCATCATCCTCGCAAGTAGTTGAGGTGTTGCCTCACTCGTGTTCACTGTCCCTATCACTTCTCCCTTTCTCAGAACGGTGACCCTGTCCGTAATTTCCATAACCTCTCTGAGTTTATGGCTGATGAAAATTATTGTTTTCCCCTGTGATTTTAGCGTTCTTAATACATCAAACAGCTCCTTAACCTCAATAGGTGTGAGTACAGAGGTGGGCTCATCTAAAATGAGGACATCAACATTCCTATACAACACCTTCAATATCTCTATTCTCTGCTGAACACCAACGGGAAGTGTCTCAACAGGAACATCAAGGGGAACTTGAAAGTTCAGCTCATTCATAAGATCCTGAAGTTTTTTCCGGGCTTTTTCCACATCTATCTTTGAAAAGTGTCCATGACCCTCCATTCCGAGGATTATATTGTGAAGAGCATCAAAAACCTCAACAAGAGTAAAGTGTTGATGAACCATACCAATGCCATTGGCAAGAGCATCAGCAGGGCTCCTAAACTTAACCTCTTTTCCTTTAACATATATTTTCCCATCTGTTGGGGGAAGCATTCCAGAGAGGATTTTCATCAAAGTTGTTTTACCAGCCCCATTCTCACCCAAAAGACCATGAATCTCACCTTGTTTAACTGAAAAATCTACACCTTTTAGGGCTTTTGTTCCATCCGGATATATTTTAACGATGCCTCTCATCTCTATGATGGGAGCTTCTTCCATAAACTTCACCTCCAAAAGTTAAGAAAAGAAGAAAACAATCAAGAACTCTGCTGTGCCCACTTCTTACCGAGCTCTTCCATCTCCTGCCAGGTCTTGGCGTTTCTAATTGCCTCAATTTCCTCCTTGTTAAATGCCTTTGGAACCACTATTTCACCGCTCTTTATCTTGCTCTCAAGATCCTTGACTGCATCCCAGATCCAGCTTGGCACCTGCTTCCTTGTTTCCTCAAGCTTTGCAAAGAGTTCGTCTTCACTCTTGAATCCAAGTTCTTGAAGCTTCTTCTTCTTGACATCTTCTGGCAGTGAGTTAAACATCTCCTTAACATTCTCAATTGTGCTAAGTGCCACACCACCATCTGCCAATCCAAGCTCCACTATTCCTCCCTTGAAAGTTCCTTTAATGACTGATTCCACTGCCTTATAAACACCGACATCGACCCTCTTCATCATTGATGTAATGATGACACCCGGCTTGATCCAGTCCTGTGCTGAGTCAACACCGATGGCAAATGGTGGACCCATTTCCTTTCCTTGGCTCTTCAAATACTCACTGACGGCATCGAAGACTCCAAGTCCGACAGCACCAGCAATCTGGTAAATTACCCATGCACCTTGTCCAAGCTGAGCCTGTGCAGCAGTCTTACCTTTAGCTGGGTCTGTGAATGAACCCGTGTAAGTGTAGAGGACTTGAATGTCAACGTCCTTTCCAGTCTTCTTCTTATAGTAATCCTCAGCCCACGCAACACCGAATCTGTAACCGCCTTCGAACTTGTAGAGAACTGGGATTTCAATACCAAGAACAGCACCAACTTTGTCCTTGCCATCATTTGCAGCGATAAGCCCAGCAAGTGCACCAGCCAATGCTGAACCCTCATTTTCTTTGAAGAGAATGCTCATAACATTTGGCTTGTCCGGAATGAATCCATCAACAATTGCAAACTTCTGGTTGGGGAATTCATCTGCAACCTGCTTGACTGCGTCAGTCATCATGAAACCAACTGCAATAATTAACTTATACTCACCACTCTGAGCAAGTGTTCTGAGGTTTGGCAAGTAATCACTTTCCTGCTTGCTCTGAACTTCTTTGAGTTCTAAGTTGAAATCTTTTGCTGCCTTTGAGGCACCAAGATAAGCCATGTCGTTGAAACTCAGATCACCTCTTCCTCCAACATCATAAACAATTGCGATTTTACCTGCATACTCCTTCTTTGTTTCGGTTGGAGTTTTGCCACCTCCGCCAACACACCCGCTGGCAATTACACCAAATGCCAGAACACCTATTAAAAACAAAGCAAGTGCTGACTTTTTCATGTGGTAACACCTCTGAAAGTTGTCTCACTCATGAGAGCTACACTTTTAAATATATACTTTGTGGTGTATTCTGTTAGGTTTTTCGAAAAATTTTCGAAAAATTTATTAGGCCTCCCTCACATTTCATCACATGTTGAAAGAAATGATAAACTTAAGTAAAGGGGTAATATTAATTACAGGAGACGCAAAAAAGATTGCCAGAATTTTCCTTAATGTGTGGCTTTCAGAGGGGAGGATATTTTTGGCAGAACATCTGCCGTTTAATGTGGAATATCCAGAAAACGTTTTTATTGGCAGTTTGAATGAAGGAATTGAGTTTGACGGTTATTTGATTTATAATCTCCTTTCTCGCCCAAAAAGGGAAAGAGCAAGAGTATATAAATGGATAAAGGAACACAGAGAAAAGATGATTTTAATCTATGAGACCAGATACATGAGGGATTCCGTACTCCGCTATGGAATTAAAGAATTAATTGATTACCTAATCGCATACAAAAGGGAAACACTTGGGTTCGAAAGGATTGATGTTTACAAATTTGAAGAAGGAAAGATAACTGAAAAGAAAAGCTATGTGAGGAGGAGTTAGTTTTATGGATCTTATCAAAACAGAGCCATGGCAATCCCGCAATTTCACTACATCTCGACAACTTTCAATCCTCTTGGAGTCTTATTGGAACCTTCATGTTTTGAAATCTAACTGAATTAAAACTCAAAAATGTCAAAAACTCGAACGTTATCAGGTATCGAAAAATCTTCAAAAATATTAAATGGAACAAAGTCAAATCCATTATGATGAGCCATGTATGTGGTCATTGTCTATGATGTCAATGTCTCGAGGGTTAATAAGGTCAAAAAGTTCCTGCGTCAATATCTGCATTGGGTTCAGAACAGTGTCTTTGAAGGCGAAATTACATTAGCAGAATTTGAGCGCATAAAAG
>CAZTOS010000001.1:26478-84362 GCA_964615185.1 uncultured Thermococci archaeon | reverse complement strand
AGGACTTCGAAAGGCTTATTTCATCTAATGGTGAAATTAATGAGTGATGTCCTTGTCGCTTCTGCCTTTAGCAGGATGTTCATATTCGAGGGGAAAGAAGGAAAAGGATAGAAGAAAAAATGCTCAAGTTGTCAAACTCTCTTCAAAGTGCAATAGGAAATTTCTACGCACGTGCAGACAGGGGATACGTAAAACTGGTCGCGGAGGCGGATCCTGAGAAGAATGAGAACAAGGTTATGAAAATTCTTGACGCAGGGTAAAAATACGGGGAAGGAAATATCTATATATCAGCACTAGAACAAAAAATATCAAAACGCGGGCATACTCGCAAAATTTGAAGAAAGGCCTCCAAGAGTTTACCCCATCGTGCATGCATTCCTCGCGTTCCTTGTCTCCCACCACAGCGGAAAGGTTCTCCCGGAGATTGGACATGCCACAGGTGACGCCATTAATGGATATTACTTTGCAGGAGAGCGAGATATTAGCGATATTAAGAGAGACCCGGAAGAATTTGCAGGGCTGGTTGCGAGAAGGTTGAGGAAGAATTACATCATAACGGATGAGAAAACGGCAAGGCAAACTGGAAGATGCTGAGAAGTTTTTGAAGAAGCTTTAGTTTTGTTTTTATATTGTTCACAATTGAACTGCATAAAACTGACTGCTGAGGGCAAAATGGTGGGCCCGCGGGGCTTCGAACCCCGGACCACGCGGTTATGAGCCGCGCGCTCTGACCAGGCTGAGCTACGGGCCCATGGCGCCGCCGCCCCGACTTGAACGGGGGACCACGCGGTTAACAGCCGCGCGCTCTACCAACTAAGCTACGGCGGCACAGCCCAATGATAGAGATATGAGGAGGATTTATAAAGATTACGGTCTTTTAATTCAGCGAAAACTTTATATATCTACCGAAACTTTTCTTCATTCGGTGCCCCGGTGGCTCAGCCTGGGAGAGCGGCGGACTTGTAATCCGCAGGTCCCGGGTTCAAATCCCGGCCGGGGCTCCATGGGGCCGTGGGGTAGCTTGGTCTATCCTGCGGGCTTTGGGAGCCCGTGACCCGAGTTCAAATCTCGGCGGCCCCACCAGTTTTAATGCCCCGGTGGCTCAGCCTGGTGGAGCGGCCGCTTGGTAAGCGGCAGGTCGCGGGTTCAAACCCCGCCCGGGGCTCCATTCTGGCACTTTAAGTTAATTACATCCACATTTCAAATGTTCATCTTTGTACATTAATGTGGGTTTTCGGCTATAAAAACCCTTCTTAAACTTTACGCAAGGAATATAAACCCTATCTCTGATTTATCTCACGAAAAGCTTATATACCCAAAGCGAAAGCTGGAGGTAGTGAGAGATTATACCTTCTAAAAATTCTAAGGGGGCAATTCTCGGTGGCGGCGAAAAAGGAGTTTAATATATTTGATCACGAATTAGTTCCTGAGCATAGAGTATTGAGTGAGAAAGAGAAGGAGGAGTTACTTAAGAAGTACAGAATAAAGATTTCTCAGCTACCGCAGATAAAGGCTAAAGATCCAGCTGTTGTAGCATTGGGGGCAAAGCCTGGAGATATAATTGAAATCAAGAGAAAAAGCCCAACTGCAGGTGTTTACTATTACTATAGAATTGTTGTTGAGGATTGAAATTTCTGAGGTGAGAACATGAGAGGTCCAACTGTTGTTGAGCTTACTCCGGATGACCTTTGGAGTGTTATGGAGAGTTATTGGAATGAAAAAGGGCTTGTAAGACAGCATCTTGATTCCTATAATGCCTTTATAGACCATGGAATGCAAGAGGTTATCAATGAATTTGGCGGCATAAAGCCAGATATCCCAAACTTTGAGGTAAAATTTGGGAAGATTAGACTTGGAGAGCCGGAATTCCAAGAGGCACAGGGCCAAAGAAAGCCACTTTATCCAATGGATGCCCGCATAAGGAACCTCACTTATGCTGCTCCAATATATCTTGAAATGATCCCAGTTGTTAATGGCATTGAGCAAGAACCAGTTGAGGTCAGAATTGGTGAGCTTCCAATAATGCTTAAGTCAAAGACATGTAGGCTCTATGGAAAGAGTAAAGAAGAATTAATAAAGCTTGGAGAAGATCCGAAAGATCCAGGTGGTTACTTCATTATTAACGGTTCAGAGAGGGTTATTGTTTCTATTGAGGATTTAGCTCCAAACAGAACCTTAGTTGAGAAAGATGAAAGACAAGATAAGGTCATTGCAAAGTGCTTTTCATACAGACACGGTTATAGAGCTCTAATTGCTGTAGAGAGAAGAAAGGATGGCTTACTTTACGTTTCTATACCCAATGTTCCTGGTGTTGTCAAGTTCGTTTATGTGATGAGAGCTCTTGGTCTTGAGAGTGATAAGGAAATCGTTGATGCAATAAGTGATGATCCAAGGATCCAGCAGGTTCTTTTCGACAACCTCGAAGATGCAAGCGATATTCAGACTCAAGAAGAGGCTTTGGATTACATTGGCAAGAAAGCCCTTCCAGGGCAGCCAAGAGAGTACCGGCTAAGGAGGGCAGAATCAGTAATTGACAATAACCTCTTGCCTCACATGGGAGTTAGACCAGAGGACAGGATTAAGAAGGCTTACTATCTTGGTATGATGGCATTGAAGGTTCTGGAGCTTTCACTTGGCTTGAGAGGAGAAGATGACAAAGATCACTATGCTAACAAGAGGCTGAGGCTTGCTGGAGATCTGCTTAGAGACCTGTTCAGAGTTGCATTTGGTCAGCTTGTTAAGGACATGCAGTATCAGCTGACTAAGACTTATCAAAGGAAAGGAGAAAAATATGTTTTTGAAAACGTCCAGAGATTTGTGAGAAATTCTGTGAGACCAGATGTTTTAACTGAGAGGATTGAGCACGCTTTAGCAACAGGCGCTTGGCCTGGTGGAAGAACTGGTGTCAGCCAGCTTTTGGATAGAACAAACTACATGTCAACTCTCTCACACTTAAGAAGAGTTACCTCACCGCTGAGCAGAGACCAGCCGCACTTCGAGGCAAGAGATTTACACGGGACTCACTGGGGAAGAATCTGTCCAACTGAAACACCAGAAGGTCCAAACTGTGGCCTTGTTAAGAACTTAGCATTGATGGCCCAGATTACAACAGCTATTCCAGAGGAAGAGGTTCTCAAGTACCTGAGGAAGCTTGGTATTGTTTCAATTGAGGAGAGGAGACCGAACCCACAAGTTTGGAGAGTTTACTTAAACGGTGTCCTTATTGGAACAGTTGAGGATGGCATAGCTTTGGTGAACAGGATTAAAGCTGACAGAAGGGCTGGCAAGATTAGCGATGTCATAAACGTTGCATACTATGATGATGTTAGGGAAGTTTACATCAATAGCGATGACGGTAGAGTTAGAAGACCTCTTATCGTCGTTGAGAACGGTGTTCCAAAGCTTACAGAGGAGCACGTTGAGGGAATAAAGAATGGAACGCTGACATGGAGCGATCTAATTAAAATGGGTGTCATCGAGTATCTCGATGCGGAGGAAGAGGAGAACGCCTACGTTGCAACCTGGCCATGGGAAGTCACAAAAGAACACACTCACCTTGAGCTGATGCCCGCTGCAATCCTTGGCATTCCGGCATCTCTCGTCCCATATCCAGAGCACAATGCAGCCCCAAGAAACACATATGGGGCTGGTATGGCTAAGCAGAGTTTAGGTTTAGGATGGGCTAACTTCAGAATCAGGGTTGACACCAGAGGACATCTCTTGCACTATCCACAGATTCCACTTGTTAACTCAAGAATAATGAAGGCCGTCGGTTTTGAAGAGAGACCTGCTGGCCAAAACTTTGTCGTTGCTGTTCTCAGCTATCAGGGCTACAACATGGAAGACGCCATCGTGATCAATAAGGCATCAATTGAAAGGGGATTAGCAAGATCAACATTCTTCAGAACATACGAGGCTGAGGAGAAGAAGTATCTTGGTGGTCAGACAGATAAGTTTGAAATTCCAGATCCAACCGTTAGGGGATACAGAGGAGAGAAGTACTACAGACACTTGGATGAAGATGGCATAATCTTCCCAGAGTCAAAGGTCAGTGGTAAAGATGTTCTTGTCGGCAGAACTTCACCACCGAGATTCCTTGAAGAGCAGAGCGGATTGGGCGGAATAATTCTCCAGGAGAGGAGAGAGACAAGCATAGCTGTAAGGCCGAGTGAGAAGGGTGTCGTTGATAAGGTCATAATTACTGAGACTGGCGATGGAACTAAGCTCGTTAAAGTTACCGTTAGAGACCTTAGAATCCCAGAGCTTGGAGATAAGTTCGCAAGCAGACATGGACAGAAGGGTGTTATAGGCTTAATCGTTCCACAAGAAGACATGCCATGGACAGAGAGTGGAATCGTTCCAGATTTAATAGTCAATCCACACGGTATTCCATCTCGTATGACCGTCGGACAGCTCATTGAAGCAATTGGTGGAAAGGTTGCATCACTGAAAGGTAGAAGAATTGATGGAACGGCATTTATTGGAGAGCCAGAAGAAAAACTTAGAAAAGAACTCGAAGAGCTTGGCTTCAAGCACAGCGGAAGGGAAATCATGTATGATGGAATTACCGGAAGGAGATTAGAGGCGGACATCTTTATTGGTGTCATTTACTACCAGAGGCTTCACCACATGGTTGCCGACAAGATGCACGCTCGTTCAAGAGGTCCAGTGCAAGTCCTCACAAAGCAGCCAACTGAAGGTAGGGCAAGGGAAGGTGGTCTTAGATTCGGTGAGATGGAAAGAGACGTTCTCATTGGACACGGTGCTGCAATGCTCCTTGTAGAGCGTCTATTGGAGGAAAGCGACAAGACAGAGGTCTGGGTCTGTGAGAACTGTGGACATTTAGCATTAGAAGACAAGAGAAGGGGACAAGTGTACTGTCCAGTATGTGGAGAGACCGAAAAGATAAGCAAAGTTGAGATGAGCTATGCATTTAAGCTGTTGTTGGACGAGCTTAAGGCTATGGTGATAAGGCCTGCTTTGAGATTAAAGGAGAGGGTGTGAGAGCGATGCAGTCAATTAAGAAGGTTATAGGTTCGATTGAGTTTGGTATCCTTTCCCCTCAAGAGATTAGAAAGATGAGTGCTGCCGAAATTACAGTTCCAGACACTTACGATGACGATGGTTACCCAATAGAAGGAGGACTAATGGACAAGCGCTTGGGCGTTATTGACCCAGGTCTGAGATGTGAAACCTGTGGTGCAAGATACGGTGATTGTCCTGGTCACTTTGGGCATATTGAGCTCGCTCGTCCAGTAATTCACGTTGGATTTGCAAAGACAATTTACCGCATCTTGGAAAGCACTTGTAGGGAATGTGGAAGGATAAAGCTTACCGATGAAGAAATTGAGGAATATATGAAGAAGTTTGAGCTGATTGGTGATAGGAAGAAAACAAAAGACAAGCTCATCAAAGAAATTCATAAGAAGGCAAAGGAAAGAATGGTCTGTCCCCACTGTGGTGCTCCACAGTTTCCACTGAAGTTTGAGAGACCAACAATCTACTGGGAAATTAGAAAGGACGAGCAAGGAAACGAGTATAAGCACAGAATGATGCCCACTGAAGTTAGAGATAGACTTGAGAAGATTCCCGACAAGGATTTACCTCTTCTTGGTCTTCATCCCGAAAAATCTCGTCCGGAATGGATGGTTCTCACGGTTCTGCCTGTTCCTCCTGTCACTGTAAGACCATCCATCACCTTAGAGAGCGGTATAAGAGCCGAGGACGACTTAACTCACAAACTTGTTGATATCATCAGAATCAACAACAGACTTAAGACGAACATTGAGGCTGGTGCGCCACAGCTGATTATTGAAGACCTCTGGGATCTCTTGCAGTATCACGTTACCACCTACATCAACAACGAAACCTCAGGTGTTCCTGCAGCAAAGCACAAGAGCGGAAGACCTCTCAAAACACTGGCTCAGAGATTGAAAGGTAAGGAAGGAAGATTCAGAGGAAATCTGAGCGGTAAGCGTGTCAACTTCTCGGCACGTACGGTTATCTCTCCAGATCCAATGCTCAGCATTAATGAGGTTGGTGTTCCATTGGCAGTTGCAATGGAACTGACAGTTCCGGAAAAGGTTACGGAATTTAATATTGAAAAGCTCAGAAAAATGGTTCTTAATGGTCCAGAGAAGTATCCAGGGGCGAACTATGTAATTGATCCGCAGGGAAGAAGAATCAGGCTCATGGAAAGCAACAGAGAGACAATTGCAGAGATGCTTGACATAGGTTGGACAGTGGAGAGACATTTGCTTGATGGAGATATAGTCCTCTTCAACAGACAGCCTTCCCTTCACAGAATGTCTATTATGGCTCACCGCGTTAGGGTAATGCCTTACAAAACCTTCCGCCTCAACTTAGCAGTCTGTCCACCTTACAACGCTGATTTTGATGGAGATGAGATGAACCTTCACGTTCCACAGACAGAGGAAGCACAAGCTGAAGCAAGGATTTTGATGGAAGTGCAGAACCACATCATCTCACCAAGATACGGTGGTCCAATCATCGGTGGAATTCAGGATCACATCTCGGGTGGATATCTGCTTACAAGGGAGGGAGCATACTTCACAAGGAGCGAAGTTGAGCAGATGCTCATGTTTGCTGGTGTTGACATTGACAAGCTTCCGGAACCAGATAAAGTTGAGAATGGCGTTGAATACTGGAGCGGAAAGACAATATTCTCACTCCTTCTCCCCGATGATCTAACAATCTGGTACAGAAATAAGCTTTGTGATGACCCAAGCAAGTGTGAACCGCTTGAAAAGCTCATTGAAGAAAAGCTTCTTCCGGATCCAGAAGAAGTAAGGAAATTGGCATATGATGGATTCGTTTACATTCAAAACGGAAAGCTTTTGAGCGGTGCAATTGACAAAAAGGCTTACGGTAGAGAGGATGGCAAGATTCTTGACATTATCGTGCGTGAATATGGCGTTGAAAGGGCGAGACAGTTCCTTGATCAGGTTACAAAACTTGCAATCTGGGTGATAACACACAAGGGCTTCACAACGGCAATTGACGATGAAGACTTACCAGAAGAGGCAATGGACAGGATCAGGGAAATCATCAGAGAGGCTGAGGAGAGAGTAAAGAAGCTCATTGAGGCTTACAAAGCTGGAGAACTCGAACCATTGCCTGGTAAGACCCTTGAGGAAACATTGGAGAGCAAAATCATGGCAGTTCTGGCTGAGGCGAGAGACAACGCCGGTAAAGTTGCCGAGCAGTACCTTGGTATGAACAACTTTGCAGTTATCATGGCAAAGACCGGTGCAAGAGGTAAGATACTCAACATAACCCAGATGGCAGCTTTGCTCGGTCAACAGTCAATTAGAGGTAAGCGTTTGTACAGAGGTTACAGAGGAAGAGTTCTGAGTCACTTTAAGCCTGGCGACTTAGGTGCAAGATCCAGAGGATTCGTTATCAATTCGTACAAGAATGGGCTGACACCTCAGGAATATTTCTTCCACGCAATGGGTGGTAGAGAAGGACTGGTTGATACAGCAGTTAGAACAGCCCAGAGCGGTTACATGCAACGTAGATTAATCAACGCTCTGCAAGATCTTAAAGTTGACTATGACGGAACAGTCAGGGATCCAACTGGAATAATCGTTCAATTCCGCTACGGTGAGGATGGTATTGATCCAATGAAAAGCTGGCAAGGAAAGACCGTCGATATTGAAAGAATTATTGTAAGATCTTTAATTAGATTGAGAGCAAATAGTAAGTGAGGTGATTTGGATGGTTGCTCCCTCTACTATTAAATCTTTAATTGAAAAGAACGCTCCTCATCTTCCTGAAAAAACTAAGGAAGAGCTTTATGAGAGACTTGTAAAGTACAATGAGAAGTACAAACTCAAAAAGAAGGAAGTTGAGGCAATTATAGAGGAAGTCGTTAGGGAGTATGAAAGTGCTGTGGTTGAACCTGGTGAGGCAATTGGGACTGTTGCTGCACAGTCAATTGGTGAGCCTTCAACGCAGATGACGCTTAACACTTTCCACTATGCTGGTGTCGCTGAGATTAACGTTACCCTTGGTCTGCCAAGAATCATTGAGATTGTTGATGCGAGAAAGAATCCCTCAACACCTATTATGACAGTTTATCTTGACGAGGAGCATCGCTATGATAGGGAAAAGGCCTTAGAAGTTGCGAGGAAGATTGAAGGGACAACGTTAGTAAATTTGGCCCAGTCAATGACACTGGATATCCTTAATATGGAATTTATTGTTGAGATTGACCCGGAGCGCTTAGAGAGAAGCGGTCTAACAATGGAAAAAATTAAAAAGAAGCTTGAGAGCTCATTCAAGACAGCAGAATTTGAAGCTGAGGGATACACACTCATAGTAAGACCCAAGAAAGCAGAGAAGCTTTCTGACCTAAGAAGAATTGCCGAAAAGGTTAAAAGCCATCGCTTAAAAGGTCTCTCAGGCGTTGGAAAAACTATAATCCGCAAAGAGGGCGATGAGTACGTGATCTACACAGAAGGTTCAAACTTTAAGCAAGTACTGAAGGTTCCGGGTGTTGATCCAACAAGAACAAGAACAAACAACATCCACGAAATCGCAGAAGTTTTAGGAATTGAAGCAGCGAGAAATGTCATCATTGAGGAAATCGTAAAGACCCTGCAAGAGCAAGGTCTTGAGGTAGATGTGAGACATATCATGCTCGTCGCTGATATAATGACCCTTGATGGGGTTGTAAGGCCTATAGGAAGACATGGTGTTGTAGGTGCGAAGGCGAGTGTATTGGCAAGGGCAGCTTTCGAGATTACCGTTCAGCATCTGTTTGAAGCTGCTGAAAGAGGAGAAGTTGACCCCTTAAATGGTGTTGTTGAAAACGTCCTCATTGGACAGCCTGTTCCAGTTGGAACAGGCATAGTTAGGCTCGCTATGAGGTTACCATTAAAACCAATAGAAGAAGAGTAGGAGGTGTGATTAATGGATGTAGCTTTCGAGCTTAGAAAGGCTCTTGAAACAGGAAAAGTTGTCATTGGCTCAAACAAGACTGTAAAATTAGCCAAGATTGGTGGTGCAAAGCTTATCATCGTTGCAAAAAATACACCAAAGGAGGTTAAGGATGACATTTACTACTATGCCAAGCTCAGCAACATTCCAGTCTATGAGTACGAGGGAACGAGCGTTGAGCTGGGTACTGTCTTAGGTAAACCGTTTGTGGTGGCATCTCTGGCTGTAGTTGATCCAGGAGAAAGCAACATTTTAGCCTTAGCTGGGGGTAAGCAGTGATGCCCCTGAAGTTAAATACCGACCAGATCAAGTATATTGCCCTCTTTGAGAGCTTTACGGGAGCTACAGTGCTTGACTGTATCATTGACCAGGACAGAAACCGCTTGATCTATGTCATAAAGAAGGGTGAGATGGGATTAGCTTTAGGAAAGAGGGGAATGAACGTTAGAAGAATACAGGGCATGCTTGGGAAGGAGATTGACCTCATCGAGCACTCAGAGAATCCAGAAGAGTTTCTCAGGAACATTTATAAAACGATGGGCGTAAGAGTTAAAAAAGTCCACATAACTGAAAAGAAGAATGGTAAAAAGGTTGCCCTCCTTGATGTTAATCAAAGGGATAAGCCGAGGGCAATCGGTAGGGGCGGTCATAATATAAATCTCGTTAAGGAATTAATGGAGAGACATCATGGGATTGAGGATGTGGTTATAATTTGAGGTGATGATCATGCCTGGAAAGAAAGCACCATATGGAGAATTCGCTGGAAGAAAGCTCAAGCTCAAGAGAAAGAAGTTCAGATGGAGTGATATCACATTCAAGAGAAGAGTGCTTAGACTAAAGGAGAAGAGCGATCCACTTGAAGGTGCCCCACAAGCAAGAGGAATTGTCCTTGAGAAGATTGCAGTTGAAGCTAAGCAGCCAAACTCTGGAATGAGAAAAGCTGTGAGAGTTCAGCTCATCAAGAACGGTAAGGTAGTTACAGCCTTCTGTCCTGGTGATGGAGCTATTAACCACATTGACGAGCACGATGAGGTAATCATTGAGGGCATTGGTGGTCCAAAGGGTGGTTCAATGGGTGACATCCCAGGAATTAGATACAAGGTCATTAAGGTCAACAGAGTTTCACTCAAGGAATTAGTTAAAGGTAGAAAGGAGAAGCCAAGAAGGTGATGCTCATGGCAAAGCCATTGCAAGAGAGATTTTTCATTCCAAAGGACTTAAAGGTCTTTGGAAAGTGGAGCACTGAGGATGTCGTTGTAAATGACCCCTCACTCAAGCCATACATAAACCTTGAGCCACGCTTATTGCCCCACACCCATGGAAGACACGCAAAGAAGCCTTTTGGCAAAGCAAACGTTCACATTGTGGAGAGACTCATTAACAAGGTTATGAGGAGTGGTGCATCAAGCTATAAAGTAGCGGGACACTTCATGAGAAGAGAACACCGTTCATTGATGAGCAAGAAGATGAAGGCTTACGAGGTCGTCAAAGAGGCCTTTGAGATCATTGAAAAGAGAACAAAGCAAAACCCAATTCAAGTTCTCATCAGAGCCATCGAAAACGCTGCTCCAAGAGAGGATACAACAACAGTTATGTTCGGTGGTATTAGATATCACTTGGCTGTTGACATTTCACCAATGAGAAGACTTGACGTTGCTTTGAGAAACATTGCATTAGGTGCATCAGCAAAGTGCTACAGAAACAAGATGAGCTATGCTGAAGCATTGGCGGAGGAAATCATTGCAGCAGCAAACAAGGACACAAAGAGCTACGCTTACAGCAAGAAGGAAGAAATCGAGAGAATTGCACAGTCCTCAAGGTGAGGGCTGCTCCTCGCCTTTTTCTGCTTTTCTCACGTTGTTTATCGGAAGGTTTTTGTGTCATTAGTGAGATTTGTTAAGGGGAAGCGGAATGAAAAGACGGAAATTCGAAATTCCCAACCTTGGAGATGGAGCTGTTCTTGTTCCAATTGTTGAGCTTATGGGGCTTTTGAAGCTCGACAAATCAGTCAAGGAAATTATGCGAGAGATTCGCGAGGAGAAAAAGGCTCTGGAAGAAAGGAGACTTAATATTCTTGGATTGATATAAGCGATTTTTGTTCTCTCAATATATTAACCCTTCGGGAGAAGGGAAATGGTAGTATCCTCAAGTGCTATGGAGATAGTCGTTTTGGTTGGTACTCTATCTATGATAGCAGGATTTCTAATAGCTGATAGGTACCATGACCACAGGGACATAAATGAGCTTCAAAAAGAGATTACCGAAAAGATTATCGGTGCATCCCTGCTTTTTTCTCATCAATGTTACTACTTAGTGCAGGTTTTATGGACAAAGATTTTCGGTTAGGATATTTGTTCGGAACTATTTCTTTCCTGTATGGGATAATAACTACAGCAGAATGGAGAAAAGTTAAAGATGAATATAAGAGACTTCTCCTCCAAGAAGCCATCGCTAAAGGCGTCGAAATCGGCATGAAAAAGGCAAAAGAAACCTAATCCTCTCCAACTTCTTTCAAGATTCTTTTATAAAGCTCATCGCTCAGCCAAAAGCCGGTTTTCTTGAGCTTTTCGAGCTCCTCTTTTAAGTTAGTTATTTTTCCTTGAAACTTTTGCCTTTAACAGGACACCAATTGTTCCTGTAACTTTCAAACCTAATGCCCTTGCAATTTCCCTACCGTCATAGTCATCAATGAGGAGCAATTCGGAATTCACCTCAAGGGCTAAAACTATTGCCTCACTTTCTCCCTCATCAAGCTCGAGCATTAAAGACTTCTTGAGAGTCTCGTCTTTTATTCTCACAACTTTAATCCAATCAGCCTTTTCAATGAGCTTAGAATCTTCTGAACCTTTACCCTCAAGGACACATTCTCTATAAACGGCTTCAGGAATAAAGACTTCTCCAAAGAACTCTTTTAAAAGGTCAAGTTTATCAATCTTGGCCAAGTGGATTAACGGTGTGGAGTTGCTAACTACGGGCAAATTCTAAATCCTCCTTCAGTTCTTTTTCTGTGTAGTGTCTTGGGATGCCTCTTTTTGCAAGTTCCTCCAGGAACTCCCTTTTTGTAATGCCTGCAAGTTTAGCGGCTTTTCCAAGTGATAATGCTTCCCGTTGATAAAGAATAACCGCTAACTCGAGCTTAAGCTCCTTTTCAAGCTCTTTTCTGGGAAGCTTGAGCGATATAAGAACATCATCAGGAATCACAATTTCCATTTTCCCACCAGCTTAATATTAGAGCCCACAGTATTTAATCTCTTCGCCCTATGTGTTAACCCTTCGAGAGAAGAGAAATGGAGTTTCGGGACTACCTAATGCCAAGAGAGCATGTTCTGCGAGTTATTAAGAAGGTGAATATAAACGACGGTGAATTTAAGAATATAGTCATCCAAAAGAAGAAAAAGTCTCTTTTCAGCACCTCCGAAGAAATAACAAAAATACTTTCAATACATTTACTGATATAGTCTTTCTTCATGACATCGAGAGGATCTTTTGCTCTTATGATTTCTATGGCACATGCATCTTCAACCAGATTTGGCTTTATTGATTTTGATGTTGTCGGTCAATTGCCAAAGAATTTTCATAAAGTTGATGTGCCAAGCGTTTACAAAGAGGGGGAAGAGATACCTCTTCATCCTCAGAGATTTCCATGACGGAAAATGCCCCTAACTAATTTGAACTTTACCACAAAATATTTATCTTCCAAACTTAAATATATTACCATGACAGTCAAAATTGTTAAAGTAGATAAAAATGGAAGGATATATCTTCCCGCTTCACTTAGGAAAAAATTCGGAACAGAGTCTTTCTATGTTGAGGAGAGAGACGATGAGATAGTCCTCATTCCAGTTCGCAAAAGAATCAAGAAATACTATGGAATATTCAAGGGAGAAAACCTGAGTGCAGAAGAGATAGACAGACTGATTGAAGAAGAGACAGAAAAGCTCCTGAGGGATGAACTGTGAGGGTCTATGTTGATGTTAACGTTATTTACTATTTTCTCACAGCCAACGAGGAATTTGGAGAACATGCGGAAAGGTTACTGGAGAGATACAGTGGGAACATGATTACTTCAGCATTGACGGTATGGCAACTTCACGTCCTATTTCGACGACAGAAGGTAAAGTTTAATATCTTGGATATACTTTCAGAACTGGGCATTAGAATAGTTCCCTTGACAGAAGATATCTTGAAAAACGCCGAAAGATGTAAAAAGCTTGATTTCGATGATGCCATTCATTATGCAACAATGAAAGCCCATGGGATAACAACAATTTTGTCAAATGACAGAGATTTTGATAAAGTAGATGTGAAAAGAATTTTCTAAATCAGACTCTCTCCCACCATGTTTTTTGGTTTTTCTATCCCAAAGAAATCCAAAACCGTTGGAGCTATGTCCATCAAGCTGGCATTCTCAATATTGACATTTTCAAAACCCCATAATATCAGCGGGACTTTCATAACTTGTTCATTCATTGAGCCGTGCATGCCCTTAACCCAGTAGCTTGTCCCCTTAATGCCTTTACACTTCGAATGACTGCAGAACCAGTATCCTTTTTTAGCTGAAACTATCAGCTCTCCACTGTTTGGCGTGTTTAAGTGAGGTAAATCCTCCCTGAAAAAGACGTGCTTAACTCCTGGTGCTTTTAATAAAACTTGATAAGCTTCTTCAGCTTGATTCGGATCCTTCAGATAGATATGCACTCCTCCACCCGAGGAAACACGAAGTGTTTCAATACAATGCTTCCTTAAATAAGTCTTGAGGTTTACCCAGGTATGAACGTTCTCTTGTCCATGGTCTGCAAAGATGATAAAAGCGTATTCATCTTTCAATTTTTCCCAAATCAGCTTGAGCATCTCGTCAACGGTTTTTACAGCTTTTAAAGCCTCTTCGCTTTCAACACCGTAATCATGTTGCATTCCGTCAATTGAGCAAAAGTGAATTAAAAGCATATCTGGTTTGCATTCCTCATAAAGATACAATGCCGACTGTGCAACCCATATGTCTTTCCTCCAATCCCTTCCATGCTGCCTGTAAAGCTTGTCATCACTGAAGAATGGTGGAAAAATCCTCACGTTGGTTCCGCTGAAAGGTGGCATTGTATAGCCGCTAACAGAAGCACTTCTTATTCCTTTTTCTCTAAGAATATCAACAATAGTCCTAGCTTTTATAACTTTATGGGGATTAAAGGCAACCTCATAATCGTAGAAGTTTATCTTCCTGTCAGCTAAGCGATCATAGTAACCGTTCTCAACAACACCGTGATCTTTTGGATAAACACCAGTCATAACAGAGGTGTGGACTAAGTCAGTGAGAGTGGGAAAGATAGAATCAACTACCTTAAAGGAGCCCCCTTCAATCAAACTGCGGAGGAAGGGCATGTGCTTGAGGTTGTAAACTCCATTCCCATCAAGACTTATTAAAGCAAGTTTTTCTTTCATGAAAGCACCCCATCAGCCTGACGTGCAGTCATCACCACTCAGACCTAGCGAACTTCATCATCTTAGGAGTTTCTATGCATCATAAAATTAAAAGTTTTTCAAAAATTCATCAAGTGTCATTTGTTTCTTCCGCATCTTTAAAAGCCAGCTTTTCTCGAGATATTTCTCAAGGGGATGTTCTAAAAGCTTTCTAATTTCATTCAAAGCCTCCTGCACTGTGTTGAATCTTCCAACTGGGTTTTCCAATGCCTTCTTAACTCCTAATCTAATCTGCCATACTCCAACGGGAGCATAATATTTCGGCGTCACCTCTCTGAACACTAAGATTCTTGCTTGTCTTCTTCTATTCCTTAGGAATTCAAGGACACTTAAACGGGCTGCATAATATGCACCTGTTGTCTCCTCAGCATAACCTTTAATGCCCCTCCAATCCTCATAATCATGAATCACTTGAGGTTCTTCACTTCCAAACAGCGAACCCTTAAGCCATACCTCTAAGAGCTCAAATGCATAGCTCTCTGGCATCAAAAGCACAGCGTATCTATTTCCAAGGAATTCGTAAAAGTAAAGCTCGAACTCGTTTATTGTGTTGTATTTTAGAATTTCCCTTCTTAAATGCTTTCCGATAGTATCTTGAACCGCTGTAATGCTCCACCTTGTCGGCACAAGCTTTTTGCTAATCCCTAACAAACCAGCTGAAAGCAATCGGATAATGTAATACTCGTCAAATCCCCAATTATATAACCTCATAATGGCCTCTTCAGCCTTCAGTTCATCACTTACAACATAGTCAGTCTTCCTTGGGATTCTTGGGTTCTCTGTAAGTTCAAAGTCTAAGAGTTCAGCCTTTGGACCAACTGGCGGGGCAAATTCATTTGGCAGAACTTTTAAAATCGGCTTCCTCTTGAGAAGAATTTCGCTATCCACTGGCCTTATTGACATTGCCAGCTCTTGAATTTCGCTTAAAATTCGCTGGCTTTTGCTCACTTTTACATTAGCCTTCGTTTCTCCCATAACCAAAAGCGAGCGGTATTTGAGAATGTCATTTATCGTTTTGTTTTCCCATTTAAGGGGACTGTCAAGATAAGACGTGTTTCCTTCAATTGGCGGCACAAGGGGGCCAATTCTAACCTTTGGATATCCAAATTCTCCAACGAATATGCTTGGTGGTGAAGAGCCAAAAATCTCTCTTCTGTTTACAATTCTCTCGACACTCTTGACTACTCTAAATCTCTCAAGAATTGGGCATGTGGGTCTACCACAGAGTAGTTTACGACCTTTGCATAGAGCACATAGCTTTGAATTAAAGAGCTGCATCATTATTAGTTTGGGTACTGGTATTTATAATTGCCCCTTCCAAAAAGCTTAAATACCCACTGCTTATGAGTAATAACCGTGCCGCGGTAGCCTAGCCTGGTAGGGCGCCGGCCTGCTAAGCCGGTGGGCGTGGTCCCTCCGGGGTTCAAATCCCCGCCGCGGCGCCAGCTTCACTTCTCTGGGGTCAAATGCCGGGATAGCCTAGAGGTGAGGCGGGGGACTGCAGATCCCCTTTACGGGGGTTCGAATCCCCCTCCCGGCTCCATAAAAACTTTTCTCGGCTTGATTGAACTTCCATGCCGTTTTGGGTATTTCACTAAAGAAGCATCCTTTGAGTGCCAAAATAAGTAAAAAGCTATCTCAAGAGCTGAATTTTAATAAAAGTTTCCACAAAATTAGCACTTTTTGGTCCGCCCAATTAAACTTCCCAAAGTTCTCGAACTTTTTACCTTAATACAAAAATTTACATCAACTTTAATCCAGATCCAGTCAAAGGTAACAGGACTTTTGAGCCTTTTTCAAGTTCATCTCTCTCAAGAAGTTTCTTAAATGCGGCAAAGACGACTGCAGAAGTTGGTTCAACTAAAAAGCCCATTGAAATGAGGTCATTAATGGCCTTCTCTATTTCGATGTCTCCTACTGATATGCAGAATCCCTTAGTTTCTTTTAGAGCTTTGACCATTTGCTCCTTTCTCGGAGGTTCTGGGATTGCTATCCCCTCTGCAAGCTTACTTTTCCTTTTGCTCTGCTTGCATAAACTTTCATAACCTTCAGCTTGAACTGCAATTAGCTTCGGCATTTTAACTTTTCCAAAACCCTTGAGTTCTTTAAATCCTTTATACAGTCCTAAAAATAGTGTCCCACTTCCTGTGGGAACTAAGGCATAATCGACTTCTCCAACTTGTTCAAAAATTTCGTATGTAGCAATTTTCGTGCCCTCTAAGAAATAGGGAGTATACCAGTGCGAAATATAAAATGCGTCTTTGAACTCGCGGGCTTTCCAGTGTACGTCCATTCTTGAGCCTTTGATTTCATGAATTTCAGCCCCTAAGAGCTTTAAAATCCTTTTCTTCCCTTCGCTTGTGTGTTCTGGAATAAATACATGGACTTTAATCCCTTCAGCTTTTCCAAAGAGTGCAAAGTTTATGGCTGCATTCCCCGAAGAGTCAAGGCTTATCTCCTTGATTCCTTCCTCTTTCAGCTTTGCAATTGTTACGTAAGTTCCTCTATCCTTGAATGAGCCGGAGGGCATCAAATACTCAAGCTTGAAAAGGACTCTCACATTTTCAATTTCTTTTTCAACAGTTGGGGTTATTGGAAGGATTAATTTTGGAAGGAAGTCCCCATTGATGGGTAGGAAGTTCAAGTAACGTCTCACATCTAAATATTTCTCCTTCAAAAGACTTTCAAAGCTCTCCCTAACTTCTACTACAACATCGAGAAGTCCACCACATTCACAAACTAAACGAAATTTTTCATAGGTTTTCCCGCATTTTTGGCATTTTAGCATGTACTCACCAGTAGGATTTATGCGAAGACTTTTATTTGCTTTTTGCAAAGCTTATGATAGGTGATGGAAATGAAGTTTGTATCAGCAGAGAGGCCCCAAACCGAGGAAGGTTATCAATATCACATAGCATGTAAGCCGGGAGATGTAGCAAGATATGTTTTATTGCCTGGAGATCCAGAGAGGGTGCCTAAAATAAGTGCCTTGTGGGATGAAGCAAAAGAAATAGCTTTCCACAGGGAGTACAGAACACATACTGGAAAATATAAGGGGGTTCCAATAAGTGTAACCTCAACGGGGATTGGGGGCCCTTCTACGGCAATAGCAATTGAAGAATTGGCAGCTATAGGGGCTGACACCTTCATAAGGGTTGGCTCAACTGGAGCAATTCAACCAGGAATAGAGATTGGCGACTTAATAATTGCAAAAGCTGCCGTTAGGTTGGAGGGAACATCAAAGCAGTATGTTAGGGTTGAATATCCAGCAAGCGCTGATTTGGAGGTTACTTTGGCATTGATTGAAGCTGCTGAGACATTGGGAGTTCGGTATCATGTAGGAATTACAGCATCAACGGACAGCTTCTATGTCGGTCAGGCAAGACCGGGGTTAAATGGCTATTTCCCAAGCTTTGTAAAGCATCTGATTGACGATCTAAGACAGGCAAAAGTCACAAACTTTGAAATGGAAGCGGCGACACTCTTTACATTGGCTAACATCTATGGTCTTAGAGCTGGCTGTGTATGTGCAGTCTTTGCGAATAGAGTTACCAATGAGTTTGGAAAAGCTGGGGAGAAAGAGGCTGCATTAGTTGCAAGTGAAGCCGTAAAAATTTTGGCAGAATGGGATGAAGAGAAGGAGAAGAAAGGAAAGAAATACTGGTTCCCAAGCTTGAGGAAGCTTTAGCTTCTCTTTTTGACTTTATAATTTATTGTCAAAGTTGTTGAGGTTATTACACAGAAAAAGATGATTACTCTACAAAAGGTTTAACTATCTTTTCGTATTTACTTAAGTAAGGGGGACTTCATGAGGAAGACCCATATAGCATTGGTACTTTTGTTGACGATAATTGTTAGTGGGTGCCTCCAGAGCCAACTTTCTGAATCACAAACATCCACAACTACTTCACAAAAAGCTATATCCTCTCCATCAACTTCTGAAACTCTAAACACGACTACCATATCCCCAACAACTACAACAACTCCGACTCATACCATGCCAAAAGAACAAATTAAGGACTTCAAATTAATACTTGACTGGAAAAAAGATGCAAATGCATTGGTTTTATACCTAGAAGTTCAAAACCAAACAAACTATGCAAAAATCAATGGAAAGCTAAAAGTAATAATAAAAGACGAATTTGGGCTTCTCATATATAATGGCACATTAAGTATTCAAAAATCCGACTTCCAGCCCTACACCGGAGAATTTACTGGACTCCCAAAAACATCCACTGTGTATAAGGCTCGCTACATAATAACAGACTTCCAAAAAGGAATATCCAGCTATGGAGTTATTAACGCAACACTAATTGTTGGGAATATGATGTTAAAACGGACTTTCATAGCTCAGAATCTTCCTAAAATGGATGAACAAGAGAGAAAAGACTATTTTGAAAATCTTTATCTTAAAAATGCAAAGCCATTAAACATAACTCAAATAGATGGGAATGTTGCACTTGAATTCTATCGTTACGGAATTTATATACATCCCGGAAATCTCAAGAGGTACTTAAGAATAGACGCTAAGCTTAGAAATATCGGGAACTACTCAATAGAATTAATAGGGATGGAACCTGCAAAGCTTACAGTTAATGGATTTCCCGTGGAAGAGTATTATAATGAATTTCAGTACAGTTACCCAAAAAACTCGAGCCTGGTGAATACATAAAAGAAGCATTTCTATTTCCAATGGAGGAAATAAGTTTAAACAGCAAGGACTTTGGGTTCAAAGTCCAGAGAATAGAAATAATCCCGGAAAGGAAAGTTATAATTAAATTATCTGGACTTAGACCTCTCTTGGATTACAAAACTGCAAACATAAGCAAAGCGGCTCAACAATTCTCTATCGAAGCAACGTTAGTAAAATATGCAGTTTTCGAATATGAAACATTTGAAGGCAAAGGAAATGGAATAAAGGTTGTCCTAAGAATTAAAAACATGGGGAACAAAGATATAACAATTGACCTGAACGGAATTAGCCTTGGGGGAAGTGTAGGAATAGTCTCAAGCAGCTGGTTTTTAACTGTAAATCCCAATTCAGAAAAGGAAGCATGGTTGGTATTCCCCTATGTCCAAGGAAAGACGGAATTAATAGTGCCCCTACATGATTGGATTGAAGGCAAAGAAGAATTTCTTAAAATTCCATCGAAATAAAAGAAGTGCCAAAACTGAATGAAGTAGTAGTTAATAAAACAATAGAAGCCTATCCCTTTGTGATTACATTAGAAAAAGTTGAGAAAACCCCATACTTCGAAATCAGCAAACTAAAAACTCTTGTGAAAATTTACTTTAAGCTCAAAAACATTGGGGAAGTAGAGCATTTGCTTAACATTGATAATTGGAAGTTAACATTCTCGGGAGGCACTGACAATGGAAACTTAATTATGAGCAAAATTACCGGAGACATGATCCTCAAACCTGGAAGTTATGTATCAGGTTATGTGGTCTTCGATGATGTTTCTGATGCATCCCAATACACCTTAGAAATTGAAATTCCAAAGGGTCAAAAGACGCTAAAGTTTGAATTAAAGCTACCAAATAAGATTAAAAGAAAAAGAATTATGAAGCTATACAAAGTTCACGTGTATCCCGGGAAGACACGGACACAGTCGAAGACTCCGAGGCTTATACAACATTTTCTACGACTGGCAAAAGATAAGAAAGAGCTGAACTGTTGGTCAGAGAATATCTCAAAAGAGAAGAGTTGCTGAAAGGCGATGTGGAGATATTAGACGGTGAAGAATTGTCAACAGATGAAATTTCAATGTAGGCTTTAATAATTACTCCTGAATGGAGGAGGTTACTGATAGGACAATACTTAATTTCTCTTGCTTTGGTGTAATAGATAGATCAATCCCTACAAATATTCATCCTTGAAATAAGAGTTCCCAATGTTGTTAGGGTTTGTTTAATGAGAAACCACCAGAATTAATCAGAAAACTTAAGATGGTGCGGTGGCCGGGATTTGAACCCGGGCCCGCGGCGTGGCAGGCCGCTGTCCTAGGCCAGGCTAGACTACCACCGCACAGCTCGTTAAATACTAACATAAGAGTGTCTTTATAAGTTTTTCGCCAGCAAACTTTATAAAGAGCATTTTTTAAAACCCAATGAGCGTGCCCCGGTGGCCTAGTCTGGATAGGGCGCGAGGCTGCGGACCTCGAGGTCCGGGGTTCAAATCCCCGCCGGGGCGCCATTCTCCTAAAACAGAGACAAAAAAGAAAATTAATCTCCAGTCGCACCTTTTAGGGCATCTTTGCACATGCATCTCCTCTCTTTTGGGATGTACTCAATTGCTTTCATGAGGAGGTACTTTATTTCCTCGCTCTTCTTTGCCATTAATTCAACGACTTCTCTATGGGTCAACTTTTGAGAACTTATTCCTGCAGCAAAGTTCGTAACTACTGCAACACTTGAGTAGCACATCTCAAGTTCCCTTGCCAAAATTGCCTCTGGACATTGGGTCATTCCAACAACATCTGCTCCTAAAATTCTTAATGCTCTAATCTCAGCTCTTGTTTCAAACCTTGGTCCTTCCATACAAGCATAAGTACCCTTTGGATGATAGCTGAATCCGAACTCTTTTGCTGCTCTGATGAGGGCATTCCTAATCTCTGGACAATAAGGATCAGTGAAATCAACATGCGCAACAAATTTTCTATCATGTGGTGAATCTTCACCATCATAGAATGTATATACTCTGCTTTTTGTGAAATCCATAAGCTGGTCAAGAATCACGAAGTCTCCAGGTTTCATTGCTTCGTTCAGTGAGCCAACAGCTGAGGTTGCCAAAATTCTTTCAACACCAAGTTCATAAAGCCCCCAGATATTTGCCCGGTAGTTTATTTTATGAGGTGGAACGCTGTGCTTTTCTCCATGTCTGGCTAAAAAGGCTATCTCTTCCCCTTTATATGTCCCTATTTTCACTTTGATTTTTCCGTATGGGGTATTTACTTCCTCTTCTCTTATGTTTTCTAAAAGCTTGGGATCATAAACTCCAGAACCTCCAATAATTGCTATCCTTACCATTCTGTATCACCTTAAGAAAAGGGTACAAAAGAAGTTTAAAAAGGCTACTGCTTCCGAATAAACTTTCCTCTTTAGTATTCAATGATAATGAAGAACAGAAAAATTATACGACAAAAAACGAAAGAGTACCAATTCAGCTTAAGTCATCGTATACGATACTGACGGTTTCCCCGTCATCCAGAGCAACAAAGCTAATCTTGACTTTTTTCCCTGTTTTTGGGTCAATTACAATAAAATCAGGGTTATCGAGATATTTACTTGAGGGTATCTTCCAGACATCGCTGTAATGCATTTTTAACTCTTTCACAAATTTATTAATATCCTTCCTAATCACAGCTGGCATCTATATCACCATATATCTATACAACCCCAAGATATAAAAACCTTTTTAATAGTCATTCGTTAAGAATGATATCGACGATTGTCTATAATGTGGTGCATAGCAATGAACCTTGGGGAACATTCCACTCTCTTACCACTGGTTTGCACTTTGCCTTTAACAGAAAGAAGACTCTTTCATCTCTAAGCTCACTCAAGGTTTCGAAGTTGCCTTGGCCTTTAGCTATTATGACATCAGCTCTATCGAATATTTCAAGGAACTTTTTGCTGACTTTGTCAATTGGGACACCAACTATTCTTGTTCCAGTGGAAATTATTTTTCCAACTTCATTCAAACCAGCGTCTTTTAGATCTTTGACAGTTGCATCGTTTATTATGGGGCCTTCTTTCCCGGCAATGTAAATTTTTAATCTTGGGAATTCTTTCTTGATTTTCTCTATGAGTAACTTATCAAAGTATATCTCCCCGCAATTATCTGTTAGATACAATAGAATTTCTGCTCTTTTTAGGGTTCTAAACAGTTTTTTGCTCTCATCAATGTATAATTCCTCCTTTAGCATTCTTAGAATATCCTCTTCAATTTTTTCAGGCTCATATCCAACAGCAAAGTCAATTACATTACCGGCTATTGCCAACTTAAGTGCAGTTTTTAGGTCAATTTTAACTTTTCTCTTCAAATCCTCCACTACCTTATATGCGAGTTTATTTGATTTGCCTTTGTATTTCTCAAATGGGTCATCAGTTTCTAAATATTTGTAAAGTTCAAGGAATACCTCACTTCCAACAACAGCTGGAATTGAATCTTCATCAAAATATTTTGCAAAAAGCTTGGATGAAAAAATCATGCTTCTTTTTCTTTTTTCTAAATCTTCAGTGCTGAATTCTACTATTTTTTGACATTGAAGTACTTGACACGCGAGACACTCATAATGTACCTTCATTTTTTCACCCACTTTCTTTGAGTTTTTGTTGTTCTTAATCCTTGCTGTACTGTATGTTCTTCTTAAGTGAGGGTTAGGCCTTATGTTTTTTGGATGATAGGGAGATCAGATTAAAATATTTCGTAAAATCTCTCTTTTTTATGTAAAAAGATTTTTAAGTCAATCAACCGAACAAATGTTCGGTGATGAAAAATGGAAGCTATAGAGAGTGCCAAGCTTGGAAAGTTCCATTATAAACTGCTGGCTGTTTTGGGGACAATATGGGCATTTATAGCTATTAACACTCTTTCTGTAGCGTTTATAATTCCATTACTAAAAAAAGAGCCTGCATTTCAGGGTAGCTTGACTAAACTTGGAGCGATGGGGTCGGCAGCATTATGGGGCATGTTACTTGGGGCATGGTTCTTTGGAATACTGGCTGATTATATAGGAAGAAAGAAAAGCTTGAGTTTGGCAGTAGCTACGTTTGGCTTTGCCTCATTGATAAGTTCTTTTGTTCAGAGTTTAGATCAACTGATTCTGTTGAGGTTTATTGTTGGTCTTGGACTGGGCGGATCTCTCCCAGTTGCAAGCTCATACTTTGCTGAATTTATGCCAAAGAGAATTAGAGGTGCAATGATCTCAATATTGGAGAGTTTTTGGGCAATTGGTACTATAATAATTGGAATTGTTGCCATAATAGTAAAAGTGGATTGGAGGACCATACTACTATTCGGTGGTTCAATTCTATTAGCACTGCCCCTTTTAGTGTCATTACCAGAATCTCCACGTTTTCTGCTTCTTAAAGGGAGAATCAAAGAGGCCAATGAGATAATAAAGAAGATCTTTGGAGTTTCAGGAAAGCTGGAGATTCCTAAGGAAGAGCACAAAAGAATTACCATCGCAGAGCTCTGGAGCAAATATGCAAAGACGACATTTATGTTGACAGTTGCATGGTTCAGTATTGCATTTGCTTACTATGGATTCTTTATATGGCTTCCAAAGTTTCTTGCATCAACACTCAATATTACAGTTTTCAAGAGCTTTCAGTATTTCATAATCACTGCAGTCGCTCAGCTACCGGGTTATTGGAGTGCAGCATATCTCATTGAAAAAATTGGAAGAAAGAAAACACTTTCAAGCTATCTCTTTCTATCAGGTTTGGCTGGACTTTTGTTCTATAAATTCGCAAGCTCTGGGAGTGTCTCAATGATAGTCTTAAGTGCAGTGTTGTTCAGCTTTTTCAACTTAGGTGCATGGGGAGCAATCTATGCTTATACTCCAGAGCTGTATCCAACAAGTGTTAGGGGAACGGGAACAGGATGGGCGGGAGCTATGGCGAGAATAGGCGGTGGATTAGCTCCAATAGTTGCCGGAAAAATCATGGAGATCTCCACAGTGGGAGTTGCGGTTCTATTAATAGCAGTAATTTCAATAGTGGGAGCTTTAGATATTGCAGTACTCGGAAAAGAGACAAAAGGAAAAGCTTTAGACTAACTCCTCTACATATTCGAGTTCCTCTGGCACTGGTTTCTTCTTTCTCTTTTCCATCTCTTTAATGAGCATGTATCCGTGAAGGATTGGTAACCATTCCATATCTCTCACCTCCTTTCTATTTTTCTCTTATACTCAATAATTGTTGGATATTTTGGGATTAAAAGCTTTGTGCGTTTCAAAATGGCTGTGAATGCTTTTCTCAGATCAAAACTCCCGCAAAACAACTCAAATGTTCTACTTTCAGATATAATGAACATATTTGAACATGAAAAAGAGCTAAAATGGCGTTATTTGTTAAAAGCGTGTTCATTAATACAATGCTGAAAAACCTATAGGGTTATAAACTTTGTATCACTCCTTCTTATGGTGAGAGATACATGGCTTTAGAGAGTCTTGGCAAGGCATTAAACGCCGCATTAAAAAAACTCGCACGTGCAAGTTCCGTTGATGAAGCGCTGATTAAAGAGGTCGTAAGAGACATACAAAGAGCTTTAATCATGAGTGATGTTAATGTTCGTCTTGTTTTGGATCTGAGTAAGAAAATTCAAAAAAGAGCTCTGGAAGAAAAGCCGCCCGCGGGAGTGTCCAGAAGAGAACACATCATAAAAATAGTTTACGAAGAGCTCACAAACTTCCTTGGGAAAGAAGCAAAACCAATAGAAATTAGAGAGAAGCCAACTATTCTGCTTACGGTTGGAATCCAGGGTTCTGGTAAGACAACAACAGTTGCTAAGCTTGCTCGGTATTTCCAGAAAAGAGGATATAAAGTGGGAGTTGTATGCTCAGACACTTGGCGCCCTGGGGCATATCATCAGCTTAAACAGTTAGTTGATCCCTACGGCATTGAGGTTTTTGGAGACCCCAATGAAAAGGATGCCGTTAGGCTTGCTAAAGAGGGGGTTGAGTACTTCAAGCGTAAAGGAGTTGACATAATCATAGTTGATTCTGCTGGGAGGCATAAAGAAGAGAAAAGTCTAATCGAAGAAATGAAACAGATAAGTGATGCGATAAAACCTCATGAGGTCATTCTTGTTATAGATGGAACAATTGGACAGCAGGCTTATAACCAGGCATTAGCATTTAAAGAGGCAACTCCAATAGGTTCAATCATTGTTACGAAACTTGACGGCTCAGCAAAAGGAGGAGGAGCATTGTCAGCTGTTGTGGCAACAGGCGCACCAATAAAGTTCATTGGTGTTGGCGAAAAAATTGATGATTTAGAGCCCTTTGACCCGAAGCGATTTGTATCAAGGTTACTTGGCTTAGGTGACATTCAAGGTCTCTTGGAGAAATTTGAGGAGTTAAGCAAAGCTCAAGAACTCAAAGAAGAGGATCTGGAAAAGTTCATGCGTGGGAAATTCAATCTTAAGGATATGTATGCTCAGCTTGAAGCTATGAGCAAAATGGGCCCCTTAAAGCAGATACTTCAGATGATCCCTGGTTTGGGATACTCTCTTCCTGATGATGTTGTCAGGGTTAGCGAGCAAAGATTGAAGAAATTTAAGGTGATCATGGATTCAATGACTGAAGAGGAGCTTGAACATCCTGAGATAATCAACTACTCGCGCATTAAGAGAATTGCCAGAGGTTCTGGGACCACAGTGAAAGACGTCAAAGAACTGCTTGAGCAGTATAATCAGATGAAGAAATTCTTTAAGAGTATGAACAAGAGAAGCCTTAATAGGATGATGAAAAGATTTGGTATGGGAGGTTTTGGAATATGATGGAGGCGTTCGTTTTGATTATCGTAAAGCCGGGAAATGAGGAAAAAGTATACAACAAACTTAAGGACAAGCCAATGGTGAAAGAAATTTACCGTGTATATGGAGAATACGATATTGTACTCAGAGTGGAAGTTGGTAACATTTCAGAGCTTGACAAATTCCATGATGAGATACTCAGAAAAATTGGAGATATTGAGATGACGGAGACACTGATAGCGAGCTCATACAGGATATAGGGGGTGGATTCTTGAAGAAAAGATTGATAGGTACGATAAATCTGAAGACATTAGAAGTAAAGTCCGATCCTTCTTTTAAATTTAAATGCATTGAAAATTGTGCCGAATGCTGTTTCAGACTCGAAATACCCCTTAGGGATGAGGATATAGAAAGACTTGAGGAACTTGGATACAACGCATGGGAATTCGTTGATTATGAAAAAATGTTTTATAGAGGAGATAAGTTCTTGGCTTATGCTCTGAAAAAAAGACCTTTTGATGGAGGTTGCATATTCCTTGGGGAGGACGGAAAATGTAAGGTGTATCCCTACAGACCTCTTGCTTGTAGACTTTATCCATTTGTGCTTGTAAGGAGAGGACATGTGCTTGAAGTATATGTAAGGGAAGATGGATTTTGTAGAGGAATAAACCATCCTGAAGGTGAAAACTTTACTTTAGAATTTGTTAAAAAGTACTTTTGGGAGGTTATTGAAGACTACCGTCGAAAATTAGACTTTTCTGAAGTGCCTTAAGTTGGCAATACCAATGTAGATTGTAATTTCTACCGAAATATATTTATACATTTTTTTGTCAATCATTTTTTCAAAGGGAGGTGGAGGCATTGAGTCAAATAGAGGCGGTCAAGGAGAAACTTAGAGTGGTAAGAATACTTAAGTTGCTTAAAAAGAGATATACCTATGAAGAGTTGTCAAAAATAACAGGTTTGCCGATAACAGTTCTCAATAGATACGTTAGGGGTAAAGTTCTTCCAAGCACTGAAAGAGCCAAAGAACTCTTAGAGCTCTTATCCCCCTATATCAATATAGAAGAGGAAGTTAGGAGGAGAATCCAGTTTGATGAGCATGGTCTCTTTGATAACATGAAAGTATTGAGTGACACAAACCTGATGAGTCTGATAGCTGAAGAAGTTGCATCCAAGTATCTCAGCAGGGATGTTTCAAAAGTTCTCACAGCAGCAACAGATGGCATACCATTAGCTGTTCATATAGCTGATGAACTGAACGTTGATGTGATTTACGCAAAGAAGAAAAAGGAAGTCGGTGTTGAGAAATTCTATGAAGTTAACTATGTTCCCAGTGCTTCAGGAAGCATCATGACGCTGTATTTACCCCAATGGGCTTTAAAAAGAGGGGAGAGGGTTTTAATAGTTGATGATGTAATCAGAAGTGGTGAAACACAGAGAGCGCTGCTGGAAGTGTGTAAACAAGCAAATGCAACACCAGTTGGCATGTTCTTCCTGATAAGTGTTGGGAACATAATTGACGTGCTTAAAGAGGAATACAACATCCCAGTGGAAACTCTGGTGAGATTATGATAGGGACTGGAATAAAAAGACTGGATGATATCTTGGGAGGCGGAATTAGAGAAGGACGTAGTGTAATTATTTCTGGACTATTCAATGAAGACCATAGGATTTTGATGCATCAATTTGTTTTTCCCTTTTAACAAGAGCTATAAGGTTCACTTACATTGTGCTGGTGCCCTTGCTCAGATAATAGAAGGGATATCCGGGGAGAATGGGAGAGTCATGAAGTTAAATGTGAAGCTAAAGGTGATTCATATTGTGAGTTTGTGATAAAAAGAAAAATTGGAAGAAGTGGGGGAGCTTTGATATGGAGAGATTCCTAATATACAATGCAGAAGGCAAAAGTCTTGTTGTTGATGCAGAAATTGGGAAACCATTTTATTTTTGTTGTCCTGAGGAAGAATGCGGTTTGATGATAATTCTTGAGGGAGTAATAAGATATGCGAGTTTTAAAGAGTTTACAAAGGTTAGAGATGAAACTGTTATGCAAAATAAAGAGTTCAAGGTACTTGAAAGAATCGCCCCAAAGCAGCCAATAATCTTTGAGGGGTCTGTTAATGGAAGACAGGTTAAGCTACCTGTTGAAAGGCTTGAAGATGTGGCAGAGAGGTTTATAGATATGTATCTAAATCTTTAGAACAAAGTCCTCCTTCACGATGTCCATGGCAACATGTGTGTTTGTTTTTTCCACTCCATCTATTGCCAAAACCTTTTTTACAAACCTGTTCATATCCTCTCTACCTTTGAACTTTGCTACGACTATTATGTCGTACTCTCCTGTAACATCATAAACACACAGAACGTGATCATCTTTGGCAATCTCCCTTTCTATTTGTATAATTCTTTTCCCCTGAGCCCTGACCCCTATAATAGCCGTTAATTCATAACCGAGTCTCTCATAATCCAGCTTTGGATAAAATCCTTTTAATATGCCTTCTTCCTCGAGTCTTTTCAATCTGTTATAGACCGTTCCAACTGCAACGTTGAGTTCTTTGGCAATCTCTCTGTAGGATAAGCGCGCGTCTCTCTGAAGGAGGGACAATATCTTTCGATCAAGCTCATCTATCATCCTCTTTTCACCTTATAAGAATTCACCGCAAAGTTTAAATATTCTTCTCCTTCACCTCATACCGGGCTTGAGGACCGGTAGCCTAGCCAGGACAGGGCGGCGGCCTCCTAAGCCGCAGGTCCGGGGTTCGAATCCCCGCCGGTCCGCCAAAACAAAAATTAAACTTCATTAGAGTTTACAAACTTTGATGCTTTAAATCCCTCATCTATTCCAAAGTTCTGACCTTTTTTCAAAGGCTTCATATTTTTCGAGCTTTTGTTAACGTCTAAGACTTCAAAGCCCTCTTTCTTAAGCCCATTAATCAAGTTTTGGTGCTTCTCCATCAATACCCTTCACAATTGATAGAAAAGTTTTCTTGGATCAGTTAGAGTTGAGAGCAGGTTCAGTGCTTCACTATGTATGAATCACTTTCAAAATTTAAGGAAAGGAGAAGAGTTAGAAAATTGCTTTTTTAGTTTTTTTGTTAAAGATGTGGGCTTTTTTCATGTCGAAGACGACGTCGACTTCTTGGCCTTCTTTTATCATTGATTCAGCTTTAAAAGCTCCAACAAAAGTTATGTTTCCAACTCTTAGGTGAGCAATTCTTTCGCTACCCAGGTTTTCAACTATATCTACCACAGCCTTAACCATGTTTTCTCCTGGGATTTTAACTTGGGCGAACATGGCGTCATAAACGTCTTCTGGGCGAATGCCGAAAACGACTTCCCTGCCAATTAAATTCTTCTCCTTCAGTACTTCCACTTGATCTGGCAAAAGCTTGAGCTTGAACTCGCCAAAATCCACAAAACCATCCTCAGTTATTGTCCCATCTAAGAAATTCATTGGTGGGCTGCCGATAAAACCAGCGACAAACATATTCGCCGGTTTGTCATAAACTTCGTCTGGCGAGCCAATTTGCTGTAAAACTCCAGCATTGATTACGGCAATTCTGTCTCCCATTGTCATTGCTTCAACTTGATCGTGGGTAACGTAAATTGTGGTAACGCCCAATTGTCTTTGTAACTTCTTTAGCTCTGCCCTCATCTTTACCCTAAGTTTTGCGTCTAAGTTACTTAGTGGTTCATCCATGAGGAAGACTTGTGGTTTTCTGATGATGGCTCTTCCTAAGGCAACTCTCTGTCTCTGACCACCAGAGAGTTCTCTTGGTTTTCTCTTTAACAACTCAGTTAAGCCGAGCATTTCCGCAACTTCTCTTACCCTTCTATCGATTTCTTGCTTTGGAACTTTTCTGAGTTTGAGTGGGAAGGCGATATTATCATAAACTGTCATGTGTGGATAAAGAGCATAACTCTGGAAAACCATTGCAATATCCCTATCCTTTGGTGGGATGAAGATGTCTTTTTCAGTGTCGGCAACAAGTTTATCACCAATGTAAATTTGACCCTTTGTCGGCTCTTCCAGACCAGCAATCATTCTGAGTGTCGTTGTTTTTCCACAACCACTGGGTCCAAGGAGAATCATGAATTCCCCATTCTTTACATGAAGATTCATGTCCTTAACCGCAACAACATCCTCAAACTTTTTCCACACGTTTACCAACCTAACCTCTGCCATTAAAACCACCCCATCACAAACTTTATTTCAGTGCTTTCATAATCCTCAATAACCGCAAACATGCCTCCAATCTTTACAACTCCTTTTTCCGTTTCGAGATGAATATTGTTAACAGCTTCCTTAAATGAGAGGGTGTATCCCACCACATTACCGTGGAGTTTCTCGATTTCACCAGTTTTGATGTTCCTTCCAACGACCTCTGCTATGATCGTCCCATTATTAATATGCCTCTTTACAAAGTCTGCTGCATGGAACATGGCAAAAAATCTGATGTTCTGCGGATTTGTTATGTCCTCCACCTCCAAAGAAGACTCTTTGAATATCTCTATTATAAGACTGTATTGCGAGAATATTATCTCAGGATACGTTGCTTTAAAGCTGGGTGGAGAAGATGGCCTAAAGCTTACGTTCTGAATTGTAACGATCTCCTTTCCATCGGTCATGCCTATTAAGTGGTTCAGCCTGTAGAACTGCCTAACAAAGAAATTCCCTTTCCCTCTAAACTCTGATAGATCCGGTATTTTGTCGATGTAAAGAGACACTGTCACACCTCTCTGAAGGGTTTTTATTAAGTCTTCCTTTATCGTTTCAAAAAATTCGCTTGGAGTAACTACTATCACTTCGTTTTTAGCGGAATACAGCGATTCCCTGAACATCTCAAGGGCTTCGTCAAAACTTCTGCTTCTCCATATTGCAGGTCTCTGTTCTTCCTTTTTTACATTCTTAAGCTCAATTTCGAGCTTGTTCATTATGTCCTCAAGTTCTTTTTTGAACCTGAAAAATGCTATCCTTGGCGAGTAAGCAGCGTATACCTTCGGTGTTCCATCAATCTCAGTTACAAACCCCCTAAGTTTTAAGGATGATATTGTATCATAAACCCTGTTGTATGGAATTCCGCTTTTTGTAGAGATTTCCTTAGCGGTGCTGGGGCCGTAAACTAAGAGAGTCCAGTAAGTAAGAATTTCATACTTTGTAAATCCAATCTCACTCAAGGCATGTAAAATTTCTGGAGGAATCTCCATTATTGTCCACCTAAAAATATATTGAAGAGGGGTTTAAAAAGAATTCAGCAAATCGAGGTACCTCTCAAGATGCTTTGTTATTATGAAATTCTCTTTAACCCTTTCTTTGGCGTTTTTACCCATTTTCTGCGCTATGTGTTTGTGCTTAAGGAGATAGAGAGTTTTCTCAACGGCATCACTAACATCTTTCACTAAGAACCCTGTTTTTCCGTCTACTATCTGAAGTCTTATTCCTCCTACGGCTCTCCCTACCACCGGCTTTTCTTTCCACATTGCTTCGGTAACGGTTAATCCAAACCCCTCCTTAATGGACATCTGAAGGACTACGTCACTTGCCCTTTGGAAGGCGTTTACCTCTCTTGCATGAACTCCTATGAGATTTGTGAGCACCTTAACGTCATAGTCCTCTCCGATTTTTCTCAGGGTTTTCTCGAAGTATATCCAGCCTTCAGGGTCATCATGGGCCATTACACCAACTAACAAGAGTTGAACCCCTGGTATTCTCTCCTTGACTTTTCTGTAGACGTCTATGACATCAAAAATCCCTTTCCATGGGTCAAAACGAGACACCTGAGTTATTATTGGTCTCTCTGGATCTACATCAAACCTTTCCAGGATTTTTAAAATTTCGCTCTCACTCAGTTCTCTGTTCTTTTCACTAAGAGGGTCAATGGAAGGGGGCATTATAACCACTTTGCTTTTATTAAGGTCATTCTGGACATACTCCTCCATATGGAAAATATACCCGTCATACTTCTCGACAAACTGCCTCAGAAACTTCCAGAACTCCAAGTTTGGATCGCTTAGGTCAATGTGGCATCTCCAAATCCAAGGCTGCTTTTTCTCATAAAACTCTATAAGGGGTGCCGGTTGAGGATCGTGTATCAAGACGTAATCAAACGAGCTCAAATCAAAGTCCTCAGCATTCTTCTTGTTTGTCTCCAAATACAGTTCTTTCATTTCTTCAGTTAACCTAAGCTCCTTGTTTCCCTGAAGAGCATTGTGGAAGCTCTTTGTAACGTTGAAAAATTCATTTGTCCCCTCAATCACAAACCATCTTGCGTCTATTCCAACATCTCTCATCAGAGGGACAAGGTTGTGCAAAATTTCGGCAACGCCTCCGCCAAAGGAGGTGGAGTTTACATGGATAAAGCTTTTGCCTTTTAGATTCTCTGCTTTTTCTTTAATACTTTCCAAGCCTTCTTCCCCTATTATTTTTCTGTAGTCTTCAAGCTTTTTACCTTCCCCACCAAACTTCGTTACCTCATACATTTTCATTCCTCCCATTATTTCTCGGTTGACCAGCCTATCATACCGCTTATGTAGTACTTCTGGAAGAGGGCATAGACAAGCAGAGGAACTATCATGACCATGATAGAAGCTGCAGTTAGTATGCCCCAATCAACAAAATATTGCCCCCTAAGCAGAGGAAGTCTTTGGGTAGCAACATATTTCTCTGGATTTTGCAGAAATACCAATGCTAAGAAGAAGTCACTCCACACCCAGGTGAACTGAAGTATTGCAGCTGAGATTAACCCCGGTAACGCCATTGGTAAGACGATCTTATAGAATATCTGGAAATCAGTTGCCCCATCTATTTTTGCAGCCTCCTCAACGTCCGTTGGGAGCATTGAGAAATAGTTCCTCATGAAGAAGATTATCCATGCCAGACCCCACGCGGAGTGAACCAAAATGAGCCCTCTGAATGTGTTTAGGAGGTGAAGATTTCTCAAAAGAAAATACAGGGGAACAACGGTCATCTGCTGTGGGAGAGCCATTAGGAATACTATAAACGCAAAGAGATAGTGCCTTATTGGGAAGCTGTATCTGGCAAAGGCATAGGCAGCTAATGCGGCGACTATCAAAGGAATAATTGTGGAGGGGACTGCAATTATTAAGGAGTTCTTTAATCCCTGACTTATGGGGAACATGGGATGATTGAAGGCATTTATGTAGTTTTTCAAAGTTATTGTAAAGGGATGAAAGTGCCACCATCCACTTACGATTTCTTTATACGGTCTTATTGAAGCCATTAGGACTCCTATAAAAGGTATCAGCCATATTATTCCTATAATCCATGCAAGCGTGTTTGAAATGATGTACTTTCTAAGTTTATACCTTGGTATAGCCATTATCACTCCCTCCTCCTAATCAACCACATGGCGGGAATAATGGTCAATGCAGTCAAAAGCACGGCTACTACAGCAGCGTAGTTGTAGTTGAGGGCTCTTGCAAAGTAGTCCCACATTTGAAGTGCAAGAACCATTGAAGCCCCTCCTGGACCGCCGCCTGTAGCCACATATACAACATCGAAGATTTTGAGATCCCAGAGCAGGGTCATTGCCACTACCACAATGGTAATTGGTTTCAAGAGAGGCCAAGTTACGTTTTTGAAAATCTGAAACTTGTTGGCACCATCTATCAAGGCGGCTTCGTAATAGTCCTTGGGTATAGAAGCCAAGCCTGCTGAATACATGAGCATACTAAAACCAGTCCATATCCATATTGATCCCAAAATTGCAGCAAAGAGTGCAGTTTCGGGATAGGCTGTCCAAGTAATCGCGAGCCTCTCAACGCCAAGCAACCTAAAAATTGCAGGTATTACCCCTGCTCCTTCTTCAAAAAGAAAGCGAATTATCAAACCTCCAACGATCATCGGGATTACCATACCCAAAAAGATTATAGACTTGATTATAGAACTCCCCTTCACCTCCTCCCGTCTTAAAAGAAGGGCAATTCCTAAGCCCAAAAACACGGTAGTGGGAAGATGAATGGCTATCCACACTATGTTATGAATTAAAGCTCCCCATGGGGGAGATTTAGTAGGGAATCTGTCGAGGTTTATCATATCAGAGCTTAACAAAACATTCTTGTAATTTTCCAAACCTACAAACTTTCCATCAAGGAAGAAGCTCAGGTATATTGTTTTGAACACGGGGTATATTACAAAGGGAACCATTAAGACAAGCGCCGGTAAAAGGAAAAAAAGGGGAGTTAAAGATTTAGGCCTCCTCATTAAGACCCTCCTTCACTTCTTTGGAAACTTTTCATCCAACGTCTTCAGAACTTCATCGAGCCTGTCTGGCTGTACCCACAAGAGCTTTAACTGATCCCAGAAGGCCTTCTGCCATTCTCCTCCAACGCTGTCATCGAGATCTGGTGCTGATTCTACATTGGCTACAACTTTTGCAACATCCTTCATGGGCTCCCAGTAGTCGTCAATTGATACCTTCTTCCATGTTGCTAACTTTCCTGACTTGGTACCCACGTGAATCCTTTGTCCTTCCGTTGCCAAGAATTTGGCAAGCTCCATGGCTTCCTTGGGGTGTTCGGTGTACTTGGGCACCATGAAGTAGTCTGGAGCAAGAACCATTGCTTTGACTCCAGGCAGTGAAATTAAGCCAAGATCTGTGGGATCGTCAACCATTCCGGTTATCCAGGTACCCATGAAGTACAATGCATAGTCTCCCTTCCACCATAGATCCACCGCAGATGTCCATTCTATTGGATCGCTGAAGTAGCCAGCTTTTAGAAGGGGCACAAGTCTCTGCTCGAAGATGCTCCTTACCTGTGGATCTTCCCACTTGACTTCACCCTTTATAAGCTTGAGCTGGAGGTCTTTTCCTCCAAAGGTCATGATGAAGTGTTCAGTTACATCAGAAAGTGGCCATCCCACGCTATCGCCGCTAACGATTGGAGCTTTAACTCCCGGTATTTGCTTAATCTGATCGAGCAACGCCACGAACTCATCCCAAGTTTCGGGCGGCTTTAACCCGTGCTTCTTGAAGAACGACTTCCTGTACCAGAATCCAGGCTTGGCTGCTGCTGTAAATGGAACACCATAAATCTTTCCATCCACGGTAACTGTGTCCAGAATCCCAGGAACGTACTCGTCAGGGTTTATTACTCCATTGAATTCCATTAAATGGCCTTTTTTGCCCATTTTTGCAATGAACCAGCCCCACATTGCTATGACATCGGCTGGAGCATCTCCCGACTCAAACTGGAGAGGTAGAATCGTCGAAAGGTCTTCAGCCCTGTATGTTTTGTATTCCACCTTTATGTTTGGATGTTGAGCCTCAAAGGCCTTGATAACTTCCATAAAAGCATCAAGCTCTGCCCCAGACCATGGGCCTATTACTTTTAAAGTAATCTGCTCTACTGGCTTTGTTTTTGTAACGGTCTCTTTTTGTGTTTCTGTTTGAGTGATTGTTTCTTTTTGTGTAACCGTTGTCGGAGTAGCGGTCTGTTGGCCTCCAATGCATCCACTTGCCACTACTGCAATACCCAAAACTCCAACTAAAAACAAACTAAGCAGTGCCTTCTTGACATCCATACAGAGACACCTCCTTCCTTTCTGTATAACTAAAAGTATATATATTTTACGGATGAAAACACCAGATTTTTCGATAATTATAATACTTTATTAAGCCTAAACAGGATGCTAATTGCCGTTTTTAATTCAAAACTTCCAGTACAACTATAGTCACGGTATATTGTTTACTTTAAGTATAAACACCCTTAGAGTAAAACTTTAAGCCCCCCTCACTTGAGACTTACTCTATATGGTATCCCCATTTTAATTCTTAGAGACCAAAATTACTGTGTCAATAAAAGGGTAGATTTTTCTTTGAGTTATTAAAGGGTTAAAGGAAGAAAAGGAGGAAGCCTTTTTAGTCTATTTAGGACTTAAATTCGTGTATTTTTCCTTTTCCAATATCTCCCTCAACTTTATTCGAAATATTTAAATAGAAGACTTTAGTAATATTATGTTAGAAAAAGTGGAGGTGAGAGGGATGAGATACGTGGCGGTATTAGCAAACATAAACGGAAATTTCCCAGCTTTAGTTAAGGCATTGGGAAAAGTTGAAGAACTCAAAGAAAATGGATATGGCATTGAAAAATATTATATTCTTGGAAACATTGTAGGCTTATTCCCCTATCCAAAGGAAATTCTGGATACTCTCGATGATTTGATTAAGAATAACAAAGTTAAGATAATTCGTGGTGAATTTGATCAGATAATTGCTATGAGTGATCCTCACGCTGAAGGTCCGGACTACATTGATAAAATTAGCCTTCCAAAGCATGTTAAAGCAGCTTTAAAATACACATGGGAAAAGCTCGGACATGAGGGTAGGGAATTCATAAGGGATTTACCAGTATACCTTGTTGACAAAATTGGAGACAATGGCATATTTGGCGTTTATGGAAGTCCATTGAACCCATTTGGAGGTATAGTTCTTCCAGAGCAACCAACTTCATACTACGAGGCAATAATGAGACCAGTGAAAGATTACGAGATTCTCTTAGTGGCTTCTCCAAAGATGCCGGTGAATGCCATGACAAGATACGGGAGGGTAGTCTGTCCAGGAAGCACAGGCTTCCCACCAGGAAAAGAACACAAAGCAACATTTGCCCTTATTGACGTTGATACACTTCATGTGAAATTCATTGATGTTGACTATGATAAAAAGATAATCGAGGATAAGATAAAGAAGGAGGGTCTCCCAGAAGGGCTGATTAGAGTCCTTTATCACGGAAAGCTTTGATACTTTCTTTTATCTCTTTTGCCAGAAGTAGTGTATAGAACAAGATTCCAGCGAATAACATAACTTTTGAGATAAAGACTAATAACTGAAGTGGAATTGCAAACAATAGTGGTTTATATGATTTAGGCGAGATCTTTAGCTTTTTATGGCTGAGATACGCTGTTCCACACAATATTGCCAAGTATCCGAGTAACAATCCCAGCATTGTTCCATATTCATTAAGTCTTGTGATAAGTGGTATCCATGTAATTAACGCTACTAAGGCCCCTACAATTGCAATAAAACTACCTTCTTTCACGTATTTTGTGGAGTTTAAAGCAACGATGCTGGGATTATAGGCTATGTAAACCTCAACTGCGAGCAGTGCGATATAGAATTCATTTCCAAGATTAAAACCAAAAAGAAGTGAAATTACCTCTTTTCCGACAAGCAAGAGAGCAAAAACGACAAAAGCTGTGAAAATTGATAGCAATTCTGTAGTCTTTTCTGCAAGCAGCTTTACATAATTTAATTCTTCTTTCCCATATTTATATGAGTAGAGGGGCATAATTGCGGATTGGAGCACTTGAGGCAAATAAGTCAGTAAAAATGCCGCTGACAGAGACGCTGAAACCCTTCCAGCGATTAATGCATTCCCAAGCTTTTCGCTTAAAAAGTAAGGCCCCTGAACCAAAAATACTCCAGATAGAGTTCCGAGAAATGCAAAAGATGAATAGCGGAGTAAAAGGTAAAGCTCGTCTTTTCTGGGTTTTCCCAGTAAACCCTTTTTGAAGAGATACACGAAGGCAAAAAATGATATTGTGAACAGCAGTGCTATATACGGCAGATAGGGATTTTTGGAGTAAAAGCTAATAATGAAAGGCACAAAGCTGATGAGCATTGCATACGCATAGACCTCTCCTTTATGAATTCCGTAGATGAAATTTCTAAATGTGAGCTGAATAGCCCTAAGGACTGAAAGAATGGCAAGATATATGTTTAGTGGAGCAAGCAAAATTCCAATTAGTGGAAATGAGAATGAAATCGATGTCATTGATTTTATTTTTTCGAAATCTTCCTTTGCGAGGAACTCTGATGAGTACTTGCCCAATGCTACAGCAAAAAAGCTCAGTGGCATTGCTACGAGAAATGCTTGGGAAATCAAAGAATTTGCAGAGCCTAAAACTTCCACCCCAAATTTTCTTGAAATAATAATGCTGTAAAGAAATCTGCTAATCCCAAATAAAGCAAGGGCTATTATGCTTGCAATTGAATGCCTTACCAGAATCCTCCTTTCGTAACTCATAATGAAAAATTTGAGATAGAGAATTTAACCTTTGTGGAATCCTAAATAAAACCCAACTACAAATGCCCCTCCTCCCGGAAGAACACTCATGACTTTATCTGCCATACTCAGTGTTTTAGTTGCTGTGCTTTCTGTAAGATTGAAGAGTGCATTTGTGTTTATTGTTAGTATCCCCTTTTGCTGGAGCCAGAATAGGCTGAGCACATATGCTCCAATTAATGCTAATAAAAGCTTAATGAACTTCTTCAGGGCATAGCCGGTTATGAAGCCGACAACTCCTCCAACTCCCATATCTCCAACTATTCCATTAAGATTTATATTGTTCATAAGATTTACGTCCATTCTAATCCACCTATAGATTCTATACAGTTGAAGGTTAAATACTTTTACGTTAGCTGTTTTATAAATACGAAATGTTTAAAGAATGTAAAAGAAAAATATTTATAACTGATGAAAGCTTTGATTTGATATACTTGTATATCATTGCGGGTGATACTTATGACTGCACCAATGGAAAGGTTAAGAGAGAAATTAACAAAAGAAGTCCTGTGGCTATACATTCTAAGCCTCCTAAAAGAGAGACCTATGTATGCTTATGAGCTAAAAAGCAAAATAAGGGAGAAGTTTGGTTTTGAACCAGCTACAGTAAGCTCGTATGTAGTTTTGTATAAACTCGAAAAGGAGGGATATGTTACCTCGAGATGGCAAGAGAGCGAAACTGGAAAGCCCTCAAGAAAGTATTATGAACTCACAGAAAAAGGTAGAAAACTCTTAGAAGAAGGGATAAAGTTTATAGAGGATACTTTGGAAAAGCTTAAAAGCTAACGTCCAACTCCTCCCCTTGGCTCTCTGGCTTTTGGCCTTAGTCCTTTATATCCACATTTTCTGCACTTATCAGCTTTCCATGGGTTAGTTGCCCCACATCTCATGCATATGTACTTTTTAAATATTCTTGCTTCGGCTTCTGGAAATCTTGCCATGATAATCCCTCCATGATCTTGATGATGGTGCGGGGGACGGGATTCGAACCCGCGCAGCCCTCCGGCAACGGATCTTAAGTCCGCCCCCTTTGGCCAGGCTCGGGCACCCCCGCTCATTCACTAAGATGAAGGGGTAAATTAAAAAGCTTTCGGTAAGCCTCGGAAGTGATGGCCCTCCTCACCTTTCGGTGCCGGGCCTTCTCCTCATCGGCAATAATTAATTCTCCCAGAAATTTATAAACCTAAACTTCAACGCTCATGTGGTGAGGGGCGATGATAAAAGTTAAGGTCATCGGAAGGAAGATCGAGAAGGAGATTGAATGGCAGAAGGGCATGAGGGTCGCTGACGTTCTGAGGGCTGTTGGATTTAACACTGAGAGCGCGATAGCAAAGGTGAATGGAAAAGTAGCCTTAGAGGATGATCCAGTTAAGGATGGCGATTATGTAGAAGTCATTCCGGTGGTTTCTGGGGGTTAAACTCCCAGTAGATTATGTCGCTTTCTTCTTTCACAAGCTTTATGATGTTATTCATCTTCACAGTTACCCTTCCTTAACGACCCGAATATTTTGCCTCTTTCTGACGAATAAATCGTAATAAAAATTATCCTAAACCTCTCCCAAGCCTCAGGACGGCCTCCCTCAGTGGTGGTTCTGGGATTATTCCATGCAGTTCTTTCTTCTTTGTAAGCGTTCTCAGCTTGAATGGATTTTTGCCCTGAGCCAATGGTTCACTCCTGAACCTAAATTTACTATTTTGAGTATTTAAACATTGTACTGAATGCCTAATTTGAAGAGGAGTCTTTTTGTTTTTTCAAACTTTCTGAGGCTCAGCTTTTCACAGCTTTCAAGCGATGGCATCATGCTTAGATTTTTGAGCAGCTTATCATAAACATCTCTTCCTTGAAGCCTTCTCCTTCATGTACTCCAAGAGAAAGCCCTTGAGCTCTTCAGCCTTCCTTGATGCTTCTTCCTCGCTCAGGTTTCCCTCCATGAGCAACGCCGCGAAGTTTTCGATTTTCCTCCTCGGTGATTCTCATCTTTGGTTGTGGTGGAAGAGGTTCAGTATGAGTGCTTCGACATCTTCCCTTTATCCGGTAGTTTTCCGTGGGTTACAGAGAGTAGCGTGTTGAACGCCAGCTTGCTTCCACTTTCAGTCCGTGGTGTTCGTTCTGCTTTTTGGCAACTCTCAAAAATGTGCACCAAAGTTATCAAAACTGTTACCTACAGTGTGCAGTTATGAGGACTATAAGAAACCCTTAAATATCATGTATGCATACACGAATAATGGTGATCCTATGGGAAAGACGATAACAATAGCAGATGATGTTTACTATGAGCTCGTTAAGATGAAGGGTAAAAAGAGCTTTTCCGAACTATTAAGGGAGCTGATTGGCAAGAAAAAGAAGGGCAACTTCGACATCCTTATGATTGCCTTTGGGACAAGGACTGAGGAAGAACTCGAAGAGCTGAAAAAGGAGCTCAAGGAGGTTGAGGAATGGATAAACTCTTGGACACCAGCGTCGTAATTGAGGTATTCGGAGGAAATAGGAAAGTCATCGAGCAACTTTACCAGAATAATGTCACATACAGTCTCCCTACAATAGTTGTATTTGAGCTGTACAGTGGACACCTGAAGGAACGAGAAGAGCTGATGATGGAGATGATGCCAAAGGTTGAGTTTGACGAGGAGTCAGCGAAAGTGGCTGGAAAAATTTTTAGGGATATGTTGAAGAAAGGCAAGAGGCCACCCATTAAGGATCTCCTAATAGCCTCAACGGCCATAGCCCACAATATGGAGCTCATTACATGCGATAGAGGCTTTGAGCGATTTAAGGAATACGGCTTGAAGGTGAAAATTTTGGAAAAATAATTTTTGCCTGATTCCTGTTCAAAAAGGTAAAGAGAAAAATCAGCCAAGCCTCTCTTTCATGAATCTTTCTAAGTTGTCCATAGCCTGCTCAAGGATTTCAACTGGCGGCAGGAAGACAGCTCTGAAGTGCCACTCTCCACCTTCTCCAAACCCTGAACCGTGAACCACCAAGATGTGAGCGTTTCTGAGGACGTCAAGGACGAATTCCCTGTCGCTCTTCCACTTGCTCCTTTCCTCAATGCGTGGGAAGATGTAAAACGCTCCTTCTGGTTTTTGTGCACTTAAGCCGGGAATTTCGTTCAGCCTCTTGTAGATGTAGTCCCTCCTCTCTTTGAGCTTTTTCATGTATTCATCAAGGTAATCCATTGGGCCGGTGAGACCAGCGATGGCAGCCTTTTGGGCGGGTGTGTTTGGACAGAGCCTTATTCTTGCGAGCTTGCCTATAGCTTCCCTAACTTCAGCAAGCTTGTTCTCTGGGTCAACGAAGTACATGTATCCCAATCTCCACCCTGTTGCAAAGTAAACCTTTGAGAGGCCGTTCATTACGATTACCGGAACATCTTTTGTTAAGGAGCCTGGAGAAACGTGCTTCCCTTCATAGGTCATTAAATCGTAGATTTCATCGCTGATAACGGGAATATCGTATTCTCCAGCTAAGTCGAGAATCTCTTTAAGCGTCTTCTTATCATACAAGGCTCCAGTTGGATTATTTGGGTTTATAACGGCTATGGCCTTTGTCTTTTCGCTTATCTTCTTCCTCATGTTATCTATATCCGGTTGCCAGCCTTCTTCTTCAATTCCAAGATAAGCTTTTGGGACACCATCATAAAACTTTACAAGTGCTACGTATGGGGGATAGCTTGGCCCTGGAATTAAAACTTCATCTCCAGGCTCAACAAGAGCACCAAAGACGAACTGTAACGCCTCTGTAACTGCTGCTGTTACCATTACATCATCCACAGTTATGTCAACGCCATTTTTCTTCTTTTCCCTCTCCACTATTGCCTTTCTGAGCTCTATACTGCCTTCACTCTCTCCATAGTAGTTGTGTCCTTCCATAATTGCCTTACAATATGCTTCTTTCATGTGTTGGGGTGGCTGAAAGTCGAACTTAACTGGATCTCCAATGTTGAGCTTGATTATTTTTATTCCCTGCTTCTCAAGTTCCCTGGCTGGCAGAACAACATCCCTAATTGCGTATTCAATACCCATGGCTCTTTTAGATGCATGAATCATTTCAATCACCAACGAAGTGTTTTCATAATTAGTTGAGCATTCCATCATAAAAGTTTAATGGATACTCAAAATTGAAGGGTAAATATTGCTATTTGCTTAGAAACCTTTATTTAATTCCTTAAACTAAAATAGACAAAACACTATAAGGGGAGGAGTATGAGACGGCTTGTTATTGTTGTTTTGATGATTCTTTTAATCCCTCTATTTCAGCTTATGAGTGGGAGTGTTCCAAATAAAATTTTGCTAATTAGGTATGAAGGGGAACACATATACACAACAAATCCCTTTGAGTGGAGTGCAACATTTAAATGTAACCAACCTCTTGAAGTTAATTATGTTGATTCAATATCATTTAAAGGAAATTGGAGAGAAGACTATGCGGCATATTATGAGGTTACAACGGAAGTTCTGGAAGGGGGACTCTGGCAGTTTGCTATAGACAGTGATGATGCCTCGGATCTGGTTATAGATGGAAAAATTGTAGCCAGCTGGTATGGTGGACATGCCTTCTGTAATTGTCAGGATCATAGCGGACTCATATATCTAACACCAGGGAACCATACGCTAATTGTGAGGATGCAAGAAAAAACTGGAGGCGATGGGGTAGTTCTTTACTTTAAATCTCCAAGTGATTCTGAATGGAAGATCTTCTCAAGTCAAAACTTGGTCGGAAAAGCAAAGCTCTATGCAAGAGCGAATGTTGATGCGGCTTCTACATGTCAAAATGCTGTGGAAATAACCCAGTTTTATATCCCCGATAGAGAAGGAATACCCGGTGTTCTTTATGTTCAATTCTCCTCACGCTCTCCGAACTATGTTAATGTACCTTCGGATTGGAGTGATTTCTTTGATTGTGATAATATTCTTGAAAGGGGTATTTTAAATGGATTTGTACTGTCGCCCGGAAACAGGGGCGATGAGTACACCACGTATCTTGAAGCGATCCTTGAAGTTGATAAGGAAGGTACATGGTATTTCGCAATTGATGGAGATGATGCAGTTGACTTAATTATTGACGACAAAATAGTCGTTGATTGGTATGGTGGACATGCCTTCTGTAATTGTCAAGACCATACCGGAATAGTATACCTAACAAAAGGAAATCACACAATAATCGTTAGACATCAAGAGTACAGAGGGGCTGATGGGGTAATTGTTTATTTCAGGGCACCCGGTGATAGTGAATGGAAAAAGCTAACTATTGACAATCTTCAAGGAAAGGGCATGTTATACGTGCCTGTTAGGGATGAGAATTACCTTAAGAGCTGTAACTTTGCTCAGATAACAACAACTTATACTCCTCCAAAAGATTTGTTACTCCCCGGAATACTATTCATTGAGTATGCTGGTAAGCAAAGTGGGTATGCATACAGTCCAGATGAATGGGAAGACCATTATGAGTGTAGTGAAATTAAAAAGGTCAGGATTGTGGATAGGATTTACTGGTACAGTAGTAGTGAAGATAACGTCAGCTTTCATTATGAAGCCCTACTAAAAGTTAAGGTTCCAGGAGAATATCGATTCGCAATTAATGGAGATGATGCCGTAGACGTTTTACTTGATGGAGAGATAGTAGCCCACTGGTATGGTGGTCATGCTATTCATGGGGGAACACCAGATACATGGCAAATAAGAGATAAAGAAATCTCTGACAAAATATACCTCTCTGAAGGATGGCATACATTAATGGTCAGACATCAGGAGTATAGAGGTGTTGAAGCAGTGATACTCTATGTGCAGTTTCCCCTAAGAGATGATTGGGTGGTATTCTCGTTAGATAATGTAAAAGAATACATGGATGTCTATGCTTATGTCCCTGATGATAACACTTTAAGATCATGTACTTTTATAAAAGGCGAACCTTTGATAACTCCAGAAGCCACTACAACCTCCAAAAAAGCCCCAATTCCTTGGGGAGTAATTTTAATATCCTCAGTCCTTATTCTGTATCTAACTGTCAAAAGAAGATAAACCCAAAAATACTTAAGATGCATGCTTAATTAAACCAGTAGGCGATGACGAATAGCAAGCATGCTGAGTAATGATGACGTGAACACCCTCTGAGCCCTTTAATTACTTTTGTTTAGTATCAACTTTAATCTGTTCATCTTTCTTTTCAATGGCTATTCTGTATTTTGTTCCTCCAATAGTTATCATCTTTATTTCTACTCTTTCGAAATCCTTTGGGAGTTGTGGATTTGTTGATATTCCCTCTGGAGTAAGTCCAAGCATGGCCGTTAAGAATGCAAATGGGCTTGCGGCACTCCATGCCTGAGGAACATTTGCCCGTGGAATAGGAATTGGGACATCACTTTCAACTCCGCTAAAAAGCTCTGGCAACTGATAGCCCATTAAAGCCACAGCCTTCAAAATTCTGTCAGCCAGAAATGCAGCCTTTTCAGTTTGCCCGATCTTTGCCAATCCTAAAGCTATGAAAGCATTATCATGAGCCCAAACGCTGCCGTTGTGGTAGCTGAAAGGATTGTAGGCTTTTTCTCTTGAACTTAAAGTCCTGATTCCCCAGCCAGAGAACATATCTTTTTCAAACAGCCTTTCAGCAATTTCTTTTTCATGCTCTGCAATGCCTGTAAAAAGCAGATGACCAGGATTGGAAGAAATTACTTTTGAAGGTTTGTTGTCTCCATTTAGGGCAATTGCATAAAATTTCTCTTTCTTCATCCAGAAATCCCTATTAAATTTCCTTCTTAGCTTTTTGGCTTCTTCTCTTAGGGTTGATTCCTCAAACTCTAAGATATCTGAAAGCTCTGTCATATCTAAAAGAGCTTTATATACATAACCCTGAACTTCAACCAATGCAATTGGAGGTTTTGTTGGTTCTCCATATTCGTCTGGAATGCCATCTTTTGAGTCTTTCCATCCTTGGTTCATTGGAACGTAGGGAGATGCTTGAAAGTACCTTATGTATCCATCTCCCTCGTCAAGTTTCATGAAAACCCATTTAAGTGCCCTATTTAGGGTGTCTTTAAGTCCTCTTATCGTTTTGTAGTCTCCTGTCCATTTAACATACTCACCGGCCAAAATCAAATATAGAGGGGTTGCATCTATGGTTCCGTAATAAGGGGCAAAAGGCATTAAGCTGGCTTGGGAGAGCTCTCCAAATCTATATTCGTGGGGAATTTTGCCAGGTTCTTCAAGCGTCTTTTCATTGAATTTTTCTCCTTGGAGTTTCGATAGAATTTTTAAGGTTCCTTTGGCATATTCTGGAAAGTATGGCAGGAGAAATAAAGATGTTATTATGCTATCTCTTCCAAAAAGACACATGAAGTAGGGAATTCCAGCAAAAACTGTTAATCCGTGATTGGTTGACACTGTTAAAGAAGCTAAATCTCTCAGCGCACTTTTAAAAATGTTGTTTACCTTGGCATTGTTTGTAATAACTATTTCCTCAAGCTTAAGATCGAGGTCTTCCTTAATTAAAAAAGGAGGATTTTTTATGTAGATTCTGGGGGAGAATTCAACACTGATTGTTCTCTTTTCCAAGGGTTTTAAAGAAATTTCTGCTGTGAGGTGATTGCCCGTAAACTTAAATCCCTCAGTTTTAATTTCAAGCTCTCTCTTTATTCTATCAATGCCAATGTAGGTGTATTTAACCCCATTTGGAATTTGCTCTTTGGTGACTTTCCTTTCAACGGGTTTGTGGCTTCTTCTAACCTCAAATATATCCTCAAAGGGAATTTTGAAAATATATTGGAGATTCAATTTTGCATGTTCTTTGGACATGTTGTAGAAGGTTAACTCTTCTTTGTATCCCCCACTCTTCAGCAATTTTCGTTTTCTCGTTAAAAGCACTGAATCTTTTATGAGTATATGTGATATTGAAGTCCTATAATCCAGTTTAATATGTTCCAAAAGTCTCTCTTTGTTGATTATAAGAGAGATATCCTTCACAAATCTTGTATCAAAGGCATAAAAGCCATGATACTGCTTATTCATGTTTCCTTTTTCATCGGAGAGCACAAATGCTCCATTAAATGCCAATACAACTTTGGACATCACTTCACCATCCCATAATTTTATTTCACTGCCTTTTGTGTGTTAAAGTTTTATATTATTATCCCATAAAAAAGAAATACAGAAATGAGTTTAATTATTTGAGATAACTATTTTATCCCCTTGCTTAACTATGAACTCCTTATTGAAAGCTCGAATTTTAACGTCTCCACCTTGAAGAAGCTCAACTTTTATGATATCATTTCTGACCTCTAATTTTAACAGTGATCCTCTAAAGAAAAACTTCAGTCTTATGGCTTTCCACTTCTTTGGCAGTTTGGGATTAATCTCTATCTCCCCATTGTGTATGTCTATCCCACAGAAACCTCTGAAAATTATCTGCCATACCCCCCCAGCGGTTGCCAGATGGAACCCATCTTTGGTATTTCCGTAAAGATTATGGAGGTCTATGAAGGCACATTTCATGAAGTAATCATAAGCCAATTCCTCGTAACCAAGCCAGGAAGCAACTATGGCATATGGTGGCATTGAAAGTGATGAGGCATGTGTTGTTCTAATTATGTAATAGTCAAAGTTCTTCCTTATAGTCTCAAGGTCGAATTGTTCTTTAAGCAGATATTGAGCTGCCACTACGTCAGCTTGTTTTATTATTCTTGTTTTTCCTAAGTTTTCTCTTATCTCTCTTGGGAGCCTTTCTTCTCCAAGTCCATATGGATCAAGAATGTGGTCAATTAACTCAAAGTAACCATCGAACTGTTCAAATACCCCATTTTCTTTTTTTGGTATGTAAATTTTCTCTGCAATCTCAAGCCATTTTTGTACTTCCCCTTCAGTTACATTGACTCTCTTTAACGTTTTGCCCCATTCCCCACCAGAGTTTTTAGCAATTTCAAAATATTTAGCAGCTAAAATGAGGTTATATTTTGCCATTAAGTTTGTGAAAAAGCTATTATCTACATGCTCGTGATACTCATCTGGTCCAATAACTTTCTCAATAACATAACCTTTTTTCTCATCATACTTAACCCTACTTGCCCAGAATCTTGCTGTTTCCAAAATAATCTCAAGACCATATTTGGACATAAACTCTTCATCACCTGTGAGTTTATAATATAACTCTACTGCATACGCTATGTCAGCTGTTATATGGTGTTCTTCTTCGCCTGTGTAAATCCTGATGACCTTTTTACCTGTCATATCGAGGGGTATAAGCGATGGTGTTGCTTCATACCCATCATCAGCGGATTCCCAAGGGAACTGTGCTCCCTTATATCCATTTAGCTTTGCATTCTCTCTTGCTGCATTTAGGTTGTTATATCTGTACATCAGCATTTCTCTGGCTTTTTTAGGAAAGACCGCCATAAAGAACGGTAGAGCATATATCTCAGTATCCCAGAAGACATGTCCCCTGTATCCAAATCCATGAATTCCTTTTGCCGTTAAAGAAATTCTACTATCTATGGGCATTGACTGGACCAAATGGAAAATACTAAAGTTTAAACCTTTTTCAGCCTCTTTGTCGCCTTCAATTTCAATTTTTGCTCTCTTCCAAATTTCATTCCAATATTTTTTGTGTTCATTGTAAAGTTTGTTAAAACCCAAAGACTTGGCTTCTTGGAGTTGTTGAGAGACACTTTCCTTTAAATTGGAAGTTTCAGAGGAAAGAACAACAATATATTTGATGAATTCATATGTCTCGTTTTTCTTAACGGTAAGTGTTAAGACTTCAGCGATTCCGTTTGTAGATTTAACAACGACTCTTTTAGCCTTATTTTCACTCACTAAGGAGCTTGCTATACCAATTCTATATTTTCCATCAAGAGTCTCAACTTCAGCATAAATCCCTTCTTCCCCATCTTCCATGTCTTTAACCTTGAGGTGTTTCACCATTATTTCATCCCTATATGATGGATTCACAACATTAGTCTTAATGGGGTTTATTACTGTCAGTATGCCATCTTCGTTGACTTTTATCCTGAATTTTAGAAGAATTAAACTCTTTTTCTTTCCATGCACAAGCCTAAGGCTTTCATATTGAATTCGTCCGTTGTTCTGTGTTTTGAGATCTATCTTAGTTGTCAGAGTTGCATTTTCAATGTCCAGTTCTCTCTCATATTTCAGAAGTTTTTGGGTGCTGAGGGAGATTGGTTCTCCATTGAAGAAAATCTGAAGACCAATAACTCGGGGAGCATTCACAATTTCACGATAGAAATATGGGGTATAATCATAAACTCCGGCTATGGTTGTGCCATGAATTGTTGGCTCAAGCTCTATCTCTCCTCTGATTCCGATATATCCATTCCCCAAAGTTAGTATTGTCCCATAAACTGCTTCTATCTCTGGATCATATTCTTTAAAACTGAACTGAAACTTCATGCCTCACTCCTCCTTCTTTTTTAGCAGCTTCAAAATTTTTTCCCAATTAATTTCGTTGAAATCTTTGAATGTTAAATCAGCATCAAGCTTTGCCTCCCTTTCATATCCAAGAGTGAAAATCCCAAGTTCTTTTGCAACCTTCACTCCAGTAGGAGAGTCTTCAACAACAATGAAGATATCAAGTTCTGGGAATTTGGCTCTGAGTTCCTGAGTTGCCAGCTCAAATACAGCTTTTTTGGTGGGTGCTAATCCACTCACATTAACATCAAAAAGGTTAAGAAGGGTTTTTTCTTCTCCATCAATATTGAGTTTAATTTTTTGAGCAAGCTTTGGTGCATTCTTTGAGGCAGAAGCTAAAGCATGCTTAACACCAGCTTTTTTTGTTTCTATGAGGAATTTTATTGCCCCATTGTTAATGCCGTATTCTCCCTTATCGAACATTTCATTTACAAGTTTGTTTTTGAATTCAGCAAATTCATGAAGAAGTTTTTGTCTTTCTCTTTCTGTGTATGCTCCAAATCGCTCATAGACACCTTTTAATCTCAAAATATTATCAGCACCTTCATATCGCGGCTTACCGGAGACATAATTAACAAAAAAATCATGGTCAAAATCTTTAACACCATAATGTTCAGCCGCTTTTCTCCATGCCTCTTCGTGAGGAGTAAAAACTAAAACACCATCGAAATCCCAGATTATTGCTGCTTTCACCAAGATCCCTCCTTTATTGTTGTTTTTCTATTCTTTCTATAATGACGCGCTGAGCTTCTATGTCTTCAACTTCAGCATCAAATCCCCCAATTGTAACCTCACCCTCCTCTGTTTCAAGAATAAAATTGCTTATTATTCCAGAACGATTAACCGAGCGTGCTTTGCCTATAACTCTCACTGAGAATCCTTCCTTCACATCTCTTCCTTCCACAGTTACTATTGGAGTATATCCCAACTTGAAGAGTGCCTCTATCTCATCCAATACCATGGAGAATTCCAAAAATGTTTTTGGATATATCTCTGGCTTGTACTCCCAAGAGATAATTTCTTTGGCTTTTCTCCATAGGTTGTTGTGTATGTTTAACAGCCTTAGGAGCAAGTCCTTTTCTTGAATTTCATACCCGTAGATTTCGGAATTTGAAAGCGGTAACTTGTTTGGGCTGAAAAATCTTCTTTTTGAATAAACGGCAACTGAGAGGTCTGAAATTACAAGGAGAAAATTACCGAGCTCAGAGGTTCTTATTTTCACTTGGTCCTTAAATCTATGAAACTCCTCAAAGGATTCTTTTCCAGGATATACGAGAAGATATAAGTTAACCCCCTTCTGTAGAGCACTGAGAAGGTATGGTTTTATTTCCTTATATACATTGTATGGTATCTCCGCTCTAATCTCAGTTTCGGCAGAGTTTATTGTTTCAATAACACTCGACATTACACCTTCGAAGCTTCTTACAATTGATATATATGGTCCCTCCTCCTCAGCTCTGTTCCTAATCTTCATGAGTTCCTCTTTGAGAGTTTCTTTCAGTAAATCAAGCTTCATCTTATGAACATCAATAAGAGACACAATATCTGTTGCTGTATAAATTCGTGGCCTTCCAGCTGAAGCTTTTACAAAACCTTTTCGTATTAGGCTTTGAATTATGTTATAGAGCTGGGGTTGATGAACATCAAGAGAATCAAGGAGTTCTTTCACAGTTGCCCCATTTTTTGTCCATATTGTTAGATAAACTTCGGCTTCCCTTTTTGTGAGTCCCAATTCTTGGAGTTTCTCAATAAGGGCTGCGGTTGACGTTGTCATATTAACCACCTCTTACTGCATTATACTCTGATTTTTTACTATTTAAATATTGTTCTAAATAATAAGGAAAAGTTTATATAATATGATTATAGTATAAAAATCTGAAGACTCCCATATGGGGTGGGCCATATGAAAAAAGCATACAGCCTTATTCTGGTTTCAGTACTTTTAATAGCGGTAGTAGCAGCCGGATGTATCGGCGGCGGAGGAGAAACAACTTCTCCTACACCCACAACAGTAACAACAACAAAGGTTGAAACACAGACAACGGTTAAAACAGAAACGAAAATACAAACGGAAACAAAAATACAAACAGAAACAAAGGTGCAGGAAAAGGTTTTCATAAGGTTTGCCGGTTGGAGTGCTGGAGAGACTGAGATGAAAAACTATCAAAAGATAATCAATGAATTTGAGCAGAAATATCCAAACATCGGCGTTAAATATGAGGTTATTCCTCAGATGTTCCACGAGAACATCTTGGCATCATTTGGAGCTGGGGTTGCCCCTGACGTGTTCTATGTCGACAGTTCCTGGGCACCGATTTTCATTGACAAGGGAGCACTGTATCCAGTCTCAGACCTTGCTGACAAAAGCTTCATTGATCAGTTCTATCCCTTCCTCTTGAAGCCATTCATGAAGAATGGAAAGCTTTATGGCCTACCAAAGGACTGGAGCATGCTCGCTTTGTTCTACAACAAGAAACTGTTTGAACAAGCCGGTCTCACGAGGCCTCCACAGACCTGGGAAGAGCTTGAAGAGTATGCAAGAATTATTGCTGACAAAACCGGTAAACCAGGTTTAGCTATCTACCTGGGCGGATTTAACAGATATGTCCCCGTTGCGGTCAGCAATGGTGCTCCAAAGCCGTGGTTTGAGAAGCCGGAAGATGCATCATGGTTTGACAATCCGGTTGTAAAGGAAACCTTGGCATGGTACATCAACCTCTACAAGAAGGGCAAAATTGAGAGAGAGCAGCAAGGAAAGACACCTTATGTTGTGCAGCCAAGTGATGTTGGTGCCGGATGGCTTGGAGATGCCTTTGGACAGCAACAGGTGGCTATGGTCATAAGCGGTAACTGGATGATTCCATTCTTAGCAGACCAGTTCCCAGACTTTAAGTACGGTGAGGACTGGGATATTGCACCAGTTCCGGCTGGAAAAGAGGGAAGGGTTACGATGGCATACACTGTAATCTTGGGAATAAATGCAAAGAGCGAGCATCCAAAAGAAGCTTGGAAATTCGTTAAATATGTCGTTGGTCCAGAAGGACAAAAAGAGCTTGTTGTTAAGGCTGGTCATACACTGCCCAGCATAAAAGGCTTTGAAAACGATCCTGATATGTGGCCGCAGCACAAAAAGACTCTCTCCTTCCTCCCAGAGTACAAGGAGCTTATAGTCTTCCTCTGGGGTCCCAAGTCAGGTGTCCTTGAAGGAAAATTCAGCGATGCAATGGCATCTGCAATGAGAGGAGAAATAACTGTTGACGAAGCTATTGAGGTCATGAAGCAAGTTGTTCAGGAAGAATTAGGCAGTTGAGGTGACTTTTATGTTTTCTAAATTTTCTTCTTTTTATGAAAAGGCTAAAAATAAGGAGATTGTAGCTGGTCTATCTCTTATCTCAGTTGCAGTTATATTAAATCTCATTTTTGGATACTTTGCAATGATATTTGCCTTTTACCTGAGCTTTTTCAAGTGGGACTATATCGGTCAAATGCAATTTGTAGGATTGAAAAATTTTGAAATTGCGATTAGGGATTTAATCAGAGGATTTCATGGCGCTCCTTACCTGCTCTCACCCTTTTACACTGGATTAAAGAACATTTTGATTTATACTGCCATAGTTGTCCCAATTCAAACTTTTTTGGCAATAGTGCTTGCTGCATTTGCAAATCAGAAAATTAGAGGACAGCAGTTCTTTAAAGTTTCTTACTTTTTACCAGCAACAACAAGTTCAGTTATCGTTGCTTTGATTTTCATTTGGCTTTTCATGAAAAATGGATTCATCAATTATGCTCTCGCTCATGTAATTCCAGGCTTTCAGCCGATAGATTGGATAAACGACAGAAATTATCTGCTTTTGGCAATTGCAATGGTTGCTATCTGGGGAACGAGTGGACACTTCATGGTGTCCTTTCTTGCTGCCATGCAAGCAATACCCAGAGAAATCTATGAGGCAGCAATGCTTGATGGAGCTGGCCCAATAAGGAGGTTCTTTTTCATAACAATACCCATGCTTAGACCTATGATTGTTTATGTTGTTGTTATGGGATTAATTGGAGCACTTCAGATGTTTGATTTAGCTTGGGTAATGGCTGGAGCCAATGGTGGACCAGGAGGAGCTGGGTATACGGTTGCTTTGGACATATATAACGAAGCATTCACAAGAATACGACCTGGAGTTGCAGCGGCTAAAAGCTGGTTCCTCTTTGCGATAATCTTTACAACAACCTACCTCTTCCAGAAGAAATATGGGAGGGCTATGAGATGACTCCCAAGGAGAGAGAAAAGCTCATTCGTAGAATCTGGATTGTGATAACTTATGTGGTCCTGATAACCTTTGCATTCGTCTATTTGATGCCTTTTATAAGATCTCTTGTTGCCTCATTTATGACGTGGGCTCAAGCCTCTCGTTATCCTCCAGAATGGATTCCAAATCCATTTACCCTTGAAAACTACCAGAAGCTCTTTAGGTTGGAGCTTTTCCCCAGATGGATACGAAATACAGCGCTTTACGCTGGACTTATAGTCACCGGTAATGTAATTTTTGCAAGCATGGCAGGTTATGCTTTTGCAAGGCTTAAGTTCCCTGGTAGGGATGCTATATTCTCAGCTCTGCTATCATTGCTGATGATTCCAATGTTTGTTACTTTAGTTCCCAACTACATCATAATTTACAAGCTTGGCCTGATTGACAATATCTTTGGTCTCTCTTTGTTGGGCCTGACCAATGTTTCAAGCATATTTTTGATGAGACAGTATTTCATGTCACTATCAAATGAAATCTTTGAAGCAGCACGTTTGGATGGATGTGGGCCAATAAAAGCATTCTTTTACATTGCATTGCCTCTTGCAAGACCTGCCTTAGGTGCAGTTGCAGTTTACCAATTCTTAGGCTCGTGGAATGCTTTCATTGGGCCGTTAATCTTCTTAAGATCTCCAGAGAACTTCACTCTGCCTGTAGGACTAAGTTTTGCCTTCCAGAGGTCCATGTGGACAGAGTACACTCCCATAATTGCTGGGTCTCTTGTAGCATCTGCCCCAACAATAATCCTGTTCATTGTGTTGAACAAATATCTAATTAGGGGTATAGTCATCACAGGAGGGAAAGGCTGATGGCAAGGGTTTTGCTGAAAAATGTTACTAAAAAATTTGGCAATGTTATTGCCGTCAACAATCTCAACCTTGAAATTAAAGATGGAGAGTTCATGGTTCTTCTTGGACCAAGTGGATGTGGAAAATCAACAACCTTAAGGATGATTGCCGGATTGGAAACTCCAACAGAAGGAGAGATATGGATTGGTGACCAGCTTGTCAATGACATTGACCCGACCAAGAGGAACGTTGCAATGGTTTTCCAGAGCTATGCCCTCTATCCTCACATGACTGTTTTTGGGAATATAGAGTTCCCACTTAGGATGGCTGGTGTTCCTAAGCAAGAAAGGATTAAAAAAGTCAAGGAAGTGGCTGAATTTCTTGGAATTGCAGAGCTGTTGAATAGAAAACCAAGTGAATTAAGCGGCGGTCAGCAGCAGAGGGTAGCCTTGGCAAGGGCATTGGTTAGGGAACCCCAAGTATTTCTTTTAGATGAGCCTCTTTCAAACTTAGATGCAAAGATCAGGACTCAAATGCGTTTTGAGCTTAAAAAGTTGTTGAGTTATGAGCTGGGGATTACAACTGTTTACGTAACCCATGACCAAGTTGAAGCAATGACTATGGCAGATAGGATAGCTGTCATGAACAAAGGTATTCTTCAGCAAGTTGGAACACCTGACGAGATTTTCTACAAGCCAAAAAATACCTTTGTTGCAACATTTGTTGGCAGTCCTCCAATGAACTTAATTGAGGGCAGTATTGTAGAGAAAGAAGGTAAGACATTGTTTGAAACTGAGTATTTCTCCTTACAGCTTCCAAATGATGTTCCAAAGGCTGAAAAAGCGATCTTAGGATTCAGACCTCAGCATGTAGAAGTCAGCTTAGCTCCAAGAGAGGGTTATGTGAAAGGTAACCTCTTAGGAGTTGAGAAGCTTGGAGTTGAGAACTATGGACACATAGGCTATGGACGTCTTGAGATTGTTGTTAGACTTCCAGAGGAGATAAGAGTTACAAGAGGGGAAATCTACTGGAAACCTCAGGAGAATAGGATTTACATCTTTGATACAAAGAGCAAAAGAACGATTTATGGATAGCTGAAAAGCTTTAAAAGAGCTTCTTCTAATCTTTTATCATGCTTTATGTGGAAATCCTTGGAAATTTACCCAGCTTAGCTGAAAGTGAAGTTAAAGCACTCCTTGAGCTTGCAGATAGAAGATTTGAAATTGCTGAGAAGGATTATCTACTTCTGGCAATTGAAGGTGATGATAGAGCTTTTCCCTTCTTAGACAGGCTTGGGATGGCTCATGAATATGGGATTTTGCTTTTTTCAGCAGAGAGCGTTAAAGAACTCTATGCCAAAGCAGAAAACATTGATTGGGGTGAATATATAGCTGGGACTTTCAAAGTTGACAGAGAGACTATGAGAAATTGCGCTCATAGGGTTGAAAATCTCGAAAGAAAGCTTGGTGCAATAATTTACAGACAAGGGTTCAGAGTAAATTTATCTAATCCCAACACTCTTGTGAGAGTTTACTGTGGAAAAAAGCTATGGGTAGGAATTAGGGTTAGATTTTTTAAAGCAAAAACCTTTGATGAGAGGAAAGCCGATAAAAGGCCTTTCTATAAACCAATTGCTTTACCTCCGAGAATTGCGAGGGCTATGGTAAATTTAGCAAGGGCAAGAAGAGAAATTCTTGATCCTTTTATGGGTACTGGAGGAATTTTAATAGAGGCTGGATTAATGGGTTTGAAGGTTTATGGTGTTGATTTGCGAAAGGATATGGTTGAAGGAGCAAGGATAAATCTTGAGTATTTCGGTGTTAAAGACTATGTTTTAAAGCAAGGAGATGCAACCAAGCTTAGAGAAATCTTTCCAGATAAGACTTTTGAAGCAGTAGCTACTGACCCTCCATATGGTTCCTCAGCAACTTTAGCTGGAAGGAGGAGGGAAGAGTTGTATGAAAAAGCTCTGGAGAGCATTTATGAAGTCCTTGATGGTTATCTCAGCATAGCCTTCCCTGCTGATTTTGATGCAAAAAGGATTGCCGAAAAGATTGGATTTAAAGTTTTGGAGAAGCATTACCAGAGGGTTCACTCTTCCCTTGACAGATATTTCTATGTAATGAAAACATAAAAAGAAAGTCAACGTTCAAAGGGGCTTTCCTTCAGCTTTTCGTTAACAAATCTGACAATGTGTCTTATGTCCTCTTCTATCGTATCTGGTTCTGGCTTCATGAGAATGTAAAATACATTTGTTTTTGGGGTTAGTGAAACATGCTTAACATTTTCTGGTTTTGAAAAGCCTTGTAGGAATTCTCTAAGTAGCTCAACATCTCTTCGTTTTTCAAAGAGAGCCTCATATTCTTTCCCCTCAATCTCAATGAAATCCTTCTGGAGAAGCTCCTCTTCTTCAATTTTGGGTTTTATGCGGTAATAACGCTTCTGAATTAGGTGGGCTTCTCTTTTTATTTGGGAATATGGCCTGACAACGATATAGAGCTTGTCATGTCTGCTTATTAACTTTGAAATTGGCATGTAAAATATGCTCTGTCTCGGGAGAAGGGTTAACGTGTACTCAAACTTATCTATGTTGCCCTCACTAACCTTGTAGTGCGCTCTGAACCCAATATACCCACCAAGCCACACATAGTCTTTATCTTTTGGCTTTATTATATCTTCAATTGCCTTCAGGTAATGTTGCATCAGCATAAGATTTAGCTTTCGTCCTTTGAAGAACTGAATTGATGCCACTCCCGCCAAAACCATGATCACTATTAAAAATTCTGGGGAAAGCTTTATGTCCATATTCAAACCTCCTCAACTGGATAGTATCTTTGTAACGTCATGCTATCAATTATTTCAAATTCAGGGATTTTGTCCTCTAAAACTTTTGCTATTTCCCTAACAATTTTTGCATGGACTGTCCAAGTAATGGCCATTTCAAATGGGCTTTGTGGTGTTCTTCTGGCTAAATCGAGATAAATTACTATCTTATTATCATCCCTAACTATCTTGGTAACTACCCCAAGCTTAACTATGTTTTCGCCGCTTATGGGTTCTTTGATATCTTCAAGAAGCTTATATATCTTGCTAATCTCCAATTATTGCTCCTCCTATTTTTTCGAGCCATTTCAACCCTCTTGGTTCCTCTTCAAACATTGGAATTTTGATTATATCTACTCCCTTGAACTTACTTTTTATGAGCTCTAAGACTTTCTTCTGGGCTTCAATCTTAACTTTAAGTTTTGAAGATAGTTCTTCAAGCTCAAGTATCTTGTTGAGAACTATCAGTCTAAAGGGTATTTTGAACTTATTTAGACTTTCATATGCTCTTTCTGTTTCATAAAGGGGTAGCATCTCAGGATTCATAACTGCTATAACGGCTGTTTTCTTGGGATTTGTTATTATTTTATGAACAAACTCAATTTCTTCTTTGTACTTTTTGAGCTCTTTCATTACAGCATCCTCTTCCTCGTCACTTGGTAGTTTGTACTCCTCTCCTTCAATGATGAACTTTCTTTCACCTTGTATTTTTTCTATAGCCTTTCTCCTCTCGAGAATTTTTCTCCTTACCTCAATCAGCTTGTTGGCCCATATCAGGGATATTCTTGGTAGAGCAAGCACTCTCAGAGTTAGTCCTGTGGGAGGAGTATCGAAGACAATAATGTCCCATTCGTCCCCTCTTTGCAGTATCTCTCTGATTGCCTCGAGGGTTGCATATTCCTCTATACCAGGAGAAAAACTGAGCACCTCAAAATACTTCTCAAGATTTATCACCGTAAGATACCGATACATGTGCTTTAGATTTTCCTCAAGATGCTTCAAATAGGCTTTAATAAGCTTTTCCATGTCAAGCTCCATTGCATAAAGATTTTCTACTATCCTTTTGGGTTTGCTGTTTAATTCAACCATGAAAACATCACCCAAATTATGGGCCGGGTCTATTGAAACGATTAGTGTTTTGTAACCTTTTTTGGCCAGGGTAAGAGCTGCTGCTGCTGAAGTTGTTGTTTTTCCCACCCCTCCTTTTCCTATGAAGAATAAAACCCTAAACCCCTCTTTTGGAATAAGGTATTCTTTCACTGCTATCACCTCATGTTATTTCAAACATTGCTGCGATTTCACCAAATATATCATCCATTTCTTCCGCTCTTCTTTGCATTACATAGATTTCCCTTACCATATGCGGCATTAGCCTTATAACAAGGGTCGTTGGAGGAGACGGTATACCCACAAACGAGCCCATAAGCACGAGTGCAAACACATTTTCAAGCTCTCTCTCCTCAAACTCGAGATATTCCGTAGACTGTGCCTTAAATGCACTAAAAAATCCTTTAAAAAATGCTTTTAGATTTTCAAACATTTAATCACCCC
>CAZTOS010000001.1:0-26378 GCA_964615185.1 uncultured Thermococci archaeon | reverse complement strand
GCACTAAAAAATCCTTTAAAAAATGCTTTTAGATTTTCAAACATTTAATCACCCCATTCCCCTGATATAGTATATACCCCTTGGTCATGTATAGGAGAATCCTATAGCTGAGGTTCACATGAGGGTTTGGGAGTCCTACATAACTCCCAGGCAAAAGAAGTTCTTCTTCCCATTGGAGGCCCCTAAGATAATAAGGCTTAACCCCCTTATTGAATTCCCATAAAACCCGGTAGAGAATCCCCCTTAAGAAGGTTTTCATTGAATCACCTCAACAAAATTAAAAATTTAAAAAGGGAAAAGAATTTCACGCCGGGGCTGCCTCGTATTCCTCGGCGGGCCTCTTCCATGCAAGGTAGAAGTCGTATGCTAAGAGTAAGTTTAACAAGACGCCTATTGCTGTAATTATCGCAATTGGAAGTGTTGGTTTTACCACAACTAAGAACCATATGAGTGCCAGTGTAACCGTAATCCAAAGGAACAGTGCTGGTATAACGACTGCATAGCTCCATGCTCCGGCTTTCTGTATCTTGTAAACCCATAGAGCAGCTGTCATCATGGCTATTGATGCTAAAAGCTGGTTCATACCACTAAACGCTGGCCAAATGATTAACCAGCTCCCGCCCCATGCTAAGTAGACACCAAGTCCGGCAATTATGATTGAAGCTACCCATCTATTGGTTATTGTTTTCCATATCCCTTGGCTTGTATCAACAACCATTCCAAAGACTTCTTGCCATGCAAACCTTCCAAGTCTTGTGGCAGTATCAAGTGATGTTAATGCAAAGGCTGAAACCCACAAGCTTGCAAAGACCACACCAAACTTGTAGCTGATTCCGAAAGCATCTTCCAACCCGTGGGCATAACTCCTGGCAAATACCCCTACTTTCAGTCCATGTTTCACAACTTCAACTGCGTACTTTGCACCCCAATTTGACGCTGTTATTGCAATTCCAGCGTCCTTGAGGACAGTGAAGCCGTAAACTGCTATTGATGTAATGACAATCGTTGATAAGAATCCTTCTGTAAACATCCCTCCATATCCCACCAATAGTCCATGAATTTCATTGTCCAATTGCTTTGAGGATGTACCGGAACCTACAATGGAGTGGAATCCACTCAGAGCACCACATGCGATTACCAATGGAACAGTTGGCCAGAACGGTGAGGGCTTTCCACCTACAACATTAGCTGACCATGTCGAGAATGCTGGTGCCGTAAATGTTCCGAGACCCTTGAGGCCTACGACTATGAATGCCAGACCTCCTAAGAGGAGACCGAACCACAGTATATATGCATTCAGGTAATCTCTTGGTTGGAGCAATATCCACACCGGTAGTGATGATGCAAATATAATGTAGACTAATAAGAACAGCATCCAAGCATGCTTGCTCGCAACTATTGGGAATTTAAATCCAAGGAACACTGATAGTGCAACTAATATTAGCCCTATTGCAGTTCCAAGGTAGAAGTTTATCTTCACCTTGTATAAAAGCCATCCAAGGATAACCGCTGAGACTAAGAATAGTATTGCCGCTGTTGCTGCTTCAGGAGTTCCACTAAATATGCCTGCAACTACTGAAGTGAATGCTGCAACTACAAGCAAGAGAGCGAACCATATGTAAAGCTCAAATGCAATTCCAGTTCTTTTGCTCATTATTTTTCCAGCAATCCACTGAATGGACTTACCATCGTAACGGACAGATGCCATCAATGCTAAATAGTCATGTACTGCACCAATGAATACATTTCCAAACCATACCCACAGCAATGATGGGAGCCATCCCCATGCCATTGCCACCGCTGGACCTACTATTGGACCTGCTCCTGCTATTGATGCAAAGTGGTGTCCATATAACACCAGTGGGTGGGCTGGAACATAGTCGACGCCATCATAGAACTTGTGTGCAGGTGTTGGTCTGTTTGGGTCTGCTCTAACAACCTTGTTTTGGAGGGACTTTCCATAGGTCATATATAGCCCTACATATATCAGGGCACCCACCAAAATAATAACTGCTGAGTTCATAACTACACCCCCAATGTATCCAATGTGAAATTTTGGAAAATGTCCTTATATGTCTTTCGGAAGAATTTCGTTCGAACTCAAGATTTTTCTGATTTCTTAAACCATAACTTGAATTTGGAGAAAAATATTCGAGAGGAGGAAATTCAAATTATTTCAACAAGGGGTTGTCCTGTGTCTACTGTGTCGCCTTCTTTTATGAGGATTTTCTTTACAACACCGTCTTTTGGTGATGGAATCTCGTTCTCCATCTTCATTGCCTCCAAAACAAGCAAACCTTGACCAACTTTTACCTGATCCCCCTCATTAACAAGAATCCTCAAAATCTTGCCAGGCATTGGCGCTGAAACAACATTCTCACCCACCGCCGGCGTTGGAGTTGGAGTTGAAACAGGAGCTACTGAAGGAGCAGGAGCCACTGTTGTTGGTTGTACAACTTCTTCTTGCGTTACTTGGGGAGCATATGCTGGCATTACAAGATTTTCAAGCTTTATTCCTTCGATTCCAACTTCATATTCTCTTCCACCAATGTAAATCTTGATGATTTTGCCTTTTGGCTTTTCTTCGACAGGTTTAAGCTCTCCTTTCTTTCTTAGCTCAAAGAACTCAAGGGCAACCTGTGGAAAGAGAGCGTAAGTTAATATGTCTTCCTCTTTCTCAAGGTATCCTTTCTCCTCAAGTTCTTTTCTGCATTTTTCAAGCATAGGTTCAAGTAAATCAGCAGGTCTAACTGTTATTGGTTCTTCATCTCCAAGGATAAGCTTCCTAATTTCCTCCTTTATTGGGGCTGGTGGCTTTCCATACAGCCCTTTGACGTAATTCTTGGTTTCCTTAGTAATCATTTTGTATCGTCCGAATAAGACATTGAAAACTGCTTGAGTTCCGACTATCTGTGAAGTGGGAGTAACTAAAGGAGGATATCCGAGTTCTTCTCTAACCCTTGGTACTTCCTCAAGGACTTCATCGAGTTTGTCCAACGCCTTAAGCTCACTTAGTTGCTTTAGCAGATTAGAATACATTCCACCGGGAATCTGATGAAGCAGAACATTTGGGTCTCCATGAAGGGCTCTCTTATTCATCAAGTGCTCATATTTCTCATCAAGAATTTTCCTCAGGTAGCGGGAAATCTGGAAGATAAGCTTCATGTCTATCTTAGGCTTGTCCCTTAATGTATGATATATTGTTTGTATTGCCGGTTGTGCTGTCCCATTGGCTAAGGGGTAGATTGCGGTGTCTATAAAATCTGCCCCCGCTTCTACGGCTTTTAAATACGTTGCTGGAGCCAAGCCGCTTGTTGCATGAGTGTGAACATTAACTTTAATACCATAGCGTTCTTTGATTTCCTTCACGAGTTCATATGCCATTTGAGGATCCAAAAGAGCCGCCATGTCTTTGATTGTTATGTAATCAACATCAAGCTCTATTAGTTCATCAACCCTCTCCATGTAATAATCCACCGTAAAAATTGGTCCTGTAGTGTAGCATATTGCCCCTTGAACCTCTGCCCCAACCTCCTTAGCTTTTTTAATTGCTGTTCTCATGTTTCTAACATCATTTAGAGCGTCAAAAACTCTAAAAATGTCAATTCCATTCTTATATGCTAACTCCACGAACTTTTCTACAACGTCATCGGGATAATGTTTATATCCAACGACATTCTGAGCTCTTAGAAGCATCTGAAGTTTTGTCTTTTTTATATGTTCTCTTAGACTTCTCAGTCTTTCCCAGGGGTCTTCTCTCAGAAATCTTAAGGCAGCATCAAAAGTTGCTCCTCCCCATACTTCCATTGAGTAAAAACCAATCTTGTCCATCTTTTCAGCTATTGGAAGCATGTCTTTTGTGCTCATTCTTGTTGCTATTAGTGATTGGTGAGCATCCCTAAAAGTTGTATCTATTATCTCTACCATTTTTACTCACCTTGTGACTCAATTTAAAAACACGGGGTATAAAATACCTTTGAACAAACTTTTGTTCAACTTTGAAATTTTCTTGTCAACTAAAGAATCAACTTGTGGGTTTTTATGTGTTTTTGGGCAAATTTGGATAAAAATAAAGAAGAGCACTTTAAATTAGTCCTTCAGCTTTTGCAGCCTCTTCAGGTTCTTCATTGCGGTGGATTACTCTAAGCAGAGCTTTAATCATGGGTTCTGGGTTTTCACGCTGGAATATGTTTCTGCCAACGACTGCTCCAGCTCCGCCAGCTTCAATAACATTGTAAACAACCTTTAAGAAGTCGAGAGGGTTCTTAGCTTTTGCTCCCCCACTTAGAAGGACAGGAACACCAGCAGCAGCGTCAACAACTTTGGCAAATGTCTCTCTTGAGCCAGTCCAATAAGTCTTAATCATGTCAGCACCCATTTCTGCCGCTGCTCTTGCTCCATACATAACAACCCTATAATCCTCTTTTTTGCCATATTTTTCGTTGATATAAGGCCCTCTTGGATAGGCAAACTGAACAACAGGTAACCCAAAATCATGTGCGATGCTCGCAACCTCAGCAAACTGCTTCATCATTATGTCCTCATAGGGTGAGCCCCAGTAAACAGTGGCAGCGACTGCATCAGCTCCAAGTTTAATTGCATCTTCAACAAAGCCGAGAGGGCTCTGTAAAAATTGGTCTTCTTTTGGTCTTAAATTTGTCTTACTCGTGAGCTTGACCATCAAACCTGTATCTGGTTTCAACTCATCGGCAGCAATTCTTGCAATTCCTGGCAGCATCATAACGCCATCAATGCCTGCTCTAACGACCTTTCTTATGATTATCTTCGGCTTTATATGCTCCCAGACTTCATTGAAGTCCTCTGGTCCATGCTCAAATCCATGATCCATGGCAAATATTAAAGCTCTGCCATCTCTTCTGAAAAACCTTCTAAGCCTTCTCCTAATCCCAACATTTTGAAATGCTTCCATACTAATCACCTTGGGTGATATAACAATTTTGTAAATTTAAGCTTTGCCGTTAATTTAAAATTCTACATTCAAGAACTCATAAGTGGTGGTTTTATGCTTAATCTGAACACCAGGATAATTGGGAAAAAGATTATCTATCTTCAAGAAACGGATTCCACAAATGAGTTTGCCAAAAAGATAGCTCTGATGGAAAGTGATGGTACAGTTGTTATTGCAGATGTTCAGAAAAAGGGTAAAGGAAGGAAACTCAGAAAGTGGTCATCTCCAAAGGGTGGGCTGTGGATGAGTGTTATCCTTAAGCCCAATCTTCATCCAAAGCACATCACAAAACTTGTGTTTCTCTCTGCACTTGCTGTTGTTGAGACCTTAGAAGAATTTGGAATTGAGGGAAAAATTAAGTGGCCAAATGACGTTCTTGTTGATGGGAAGAAAATCTGTGGAATTTTAAGTGAAGGAAAATATTCAGTGGATAGTGTGGAGTATGTGGTTCTTGGTATAGGGCTGAATGTCAATAATCCAATTCCCAAAGATCTTTCGAATATCGCAACTTCTATGAGGGAGATTTTAGGATTTAGGGTTCCAATTGTTGAAGTTTTCAAGAAGCTTGTGGAGAAGCTGGATAGATGGTATTTGAAATATCTTGACGGTCAACACAGCATAATATTGGAGAAATGGAAAGCCCATAGTGCAGTTATTGGAAATGAGGTCAAGATCATAGGGGATGAGGAGGAAATTATCGGCACTGCAGTTGATGTAAGCGATGACGGTTCTCTTATCATAGCCCTGAAAAATGGCACATTGAAAAAAATCTACTATGGGGATTTATCACTCAAGCTCTCATAACCTGATATTTAAAGTCAATTGTCGAGTCCCCATTAGGCAGAATGGAAAATTTAATATACCAAATGTGCATAATCCTTAATTGCTGTCCATCAATGGGCAGTGAGTTGGGGGGAAACAAGCATGGCACAAAAAGGTATTTTAAGAACTTATTTGGACATCCCAGTGCTTCAAAAGATTTTTGCTGGTTTGATTCTTGGTGCTATCTTCGGTTTGATTATGGGACACCTGGGGTATGCAGGTGCCGTTAAGACATACATCAAGCCCTTCGGTGACATCTTTGTCAGACTGCTGAAGATGTTAGTGATGCCCATAGTCTTCGCATCTCTTGTTGTGGGTGCAGCAAGCATAAGTCCAGCAAGACTTGGGAGGGTTGGAGTTAAAATCGTCATCTATTACCTGCTTACATCAGCATTTGCAGTGACACTTGGTATAATAATGGCAAGGATATTCAAACCGGGACTTAGACTCCAATTGGCTACAGGAGCTAAATTCCAAGCAAAGCAAGCACCTTCTATGGTTCAAACACTCCTCAACATAATTCCAAAGAATCCCTTTGGAGCTTTAGCAAGCGGACAAGTATTGCCAACCATATTCTTTGCAATAGTTCTGGGTATTGCTTTAACTTACCTCATGACCAGCAAGGACGAATTTGTGAAAGACAGTGCTAACACACTTTTCAAGGCGATAAACGGTCTCGCAGAGGCTATGTACAGGATTGTCGGCGGTGTCATGCAGTATGCACCAATAGGTGTTTTTGCATTGATTGCTTATGTTATGGCAGAGCAGGGAGTTAAGGTCGTTGGCCAGCTGGCAAAGGTGGTTGTCGCAGTATATCTTGGTTTGATCCTTCAGATTGTCTTGGTTTACTTTGTGCTCCTCAAGGTCTTTGGACTTGACCCAATCAAGTTCATTAAGAAAGCTAAAGACGCCATGATTACAGCATTCGTTACAAGGAGCTCAAGCGGTACTTTACCAGTTACAATGAGAGTGGCTGATGAAGAGATGGGAATAAGCAAGGGTATTTACTCATTCACACTTCCACTTGGTGCAACAATCAACATGGATGGTACCGCTCTGTACCAGGGTGTCTGTACGTTCTTCATCGCCCTTGCAATAGGTCAGCACCTTACTCTCGGACAGCAACTTACAATAGTTCTCACAGCGGTTCTTGCATCAATTGGTACAGCTGGTGTTCCCGGAGCTGGTGCGATAATGCTTGCAATGGTTCTTCAGAGCGTTGGACTGCCATTAACAGACCCAAGTGTTGCCGCAGCTTATGCAATGATTCTCGGTATTGACGCCATCTTGGACATGGGCAGAACAATGGTCAATGTTACAGGAGACCTTGCAGGTACTACAATCGTTGCAAAGACAGAAGGAGAAGTTGATCTAAGCAAGTGGGAGTGATTATTTTTCTTTCTTTTTGTCACTTTTCTGTTTTGCCTCAGAGTTTAGGGGATAATGTTAAATACTCAAACATAGCGCTACTTCTTAAGCACTAATAATGGAGGTAATGTGGAATGAGAAAGTTGGGTGTATTGTTAATAGTTCTCCTTTTGGGAATCTCTATGGCTTATGCTCAGGAAGTTCCGTTTTATAAGGAGGAGTTCGTATTCACAATTAAGGTTTTGGACAATGGGAATGCTCAAATAACCTTGAAAACCTCTTGGCTTGAACCTAAGGATGAGATACAGAAGCAGGTTGAGCAGATCTTAAATCAAACAAACCTAACAAAAGAAGAAGCTATAAAGAAGTATGAAAAAGAGCAGCTTGAGAGGTATATAGCAAGTCTTGCCAACTACGGCATAAGGACCACTAATCAAACTCTGAAAATTTTGGGAATTGATGAAGGAAAGAATTTAACTGTCGTGTTTACTGCTGTTGCAGAGAAGTTTGCCAAATATTACTCATATGATGAATATTGGGAAATTATAGTTGATCCAACCAGAGGGTATGGAACTGCTCCAATACCCGATACTGGTCTTCCATATAAGGCTGAGCTTCATAATGTCTTCATAATTGAGCTTCCTCAAGATGCAAAGCTTTTAGAATATCCAAAACCCATAACAAGGGAGTACAACCAGAGCAAGTTCTATGTGAGATCAAAAGTTGAAGGGAACAAAATAATTGTGACCTCGGATATTTATCTTGAACCTTATCTAAAGCCAGAAGGATTTAGAGCACTTTTTGGCGATTACAACACATTCTACGTTAGATACACAACTCCTCAACCGGGAGAAGAGGGACAGTATCAAAAAGTAGTTTCTGAGCAATACTTGAAAGCACAAGTTCTTCCAAATAGCACAATGAAGCTCCTAATTCAAGATAAGTACATTGAACCTGCAGATCAAATTGAGCTCATGAAAATGCAGATAAAGCTAATGGGTGTCCAAAATGTTACGGATTTAATTCTCCAAAATAACATCAAAGCCCTCGGAGGACAGGGGATTAAAGTAGAAAAGGCTGATGCAAAAATTATTGGGTTAAATGAAACTGGTCCCCTTATCATTGAAGCCAATTATGTTGTTCAGAACTTTACAAAGAAAGTTAATGAGACATATGAATATTCTTTTGATCCAACTCTTGGATACTCACTTTACAATATAGGCTACAGGGCTCAGAGTGAGATAAACCAAACTCTAAAAATTGAGTTTGTTCTTCCAAAAGATGCCAAAATCGTTGAAGTTCCCAAAAATATAACGAGGGAACTCAAAGGCAACAAGTTCACTTTAACTACACTGGTAAATGACAATAAAATCTCAATAACCGCAAATGTCTTTATCAGATATGGTGCACCTCAGGAAGATGTTCAAAAACTTCTTGCAAATGTTAGCAGAGCATACATCAGATTTACGCTTCCGGAAACTTCTCAGGGACTTAACTATAAGCAGGTAGGGGCAGCAGTTGGTGCACTTGTGCTTATAGGTTTGGCAGTCTTTTTGATTAGGAGAAGATGACCTCTTCTTTTCTTTTAATGCTTTTAACGTTACGATAAGCATTTATACTCGCATGTAAATTTTTCTTCAGGTGATTAACATGACAAGGAAACTTTACTATGAAGACGCTTATTTAAAAGAAGCAAAAGCCAAGGTCGTTGAAATAAAAGGCAATTCTTTACTTTTGGATCAGACCATTTTCTATCCAACAGGTGGAGGACAGCCACATGACAGGGGAACAATAAATGGTGTTCAGGTTTTAGATGTTTACAAAGACGAGGAAGGTAATGTCTGGCATGTTGTGGAGGGACCAGAGAAGTTTAAGGTGGGAGATGAAGTTGAGCTTAGGATAGACTGGGATTACCGCTATAAGCTCATGCGCATCCACACAGCAATGCACCTCTTAGACCATGTGCTGAATGAAATTCTCGGTAAGGGCAAATGGCAGCTTTACGGTAGTGGAATGAGTGTCGAAAAGGGGAGATATGACATTCTTTATCCAGAAAACGTTAACAAATACAAAGGGCAGATTATTGAGCTTTTCAATAAGTATGTGGACGAAGGCGGAGAAGTTAAGATTTGGTGGGAAGGAGAGAAAAGGCTCACACAAATCAGGGACTTTGAAGTCCTTCCATGCGGTGGAACCCATGTAAAGGACATTAAGGAGATTGGGCATATCAAAAAGCTGAAGCGCTCAAGCATAGGGAAAGGAAAGCAGAGGCTGGAGATATGGCTTGAGGATTAAATTCCCAATTTTTCCTTTACCTCCTCTATTGTTGCTCCTTTAATCAGCAAGTCTTTCTCCCTTGAGGTTTCTCCCCTGAGTATAACAACCTCCCTCCCAAGTAGCTTTGAGAGGAACTTTATTAATTCTTTGTTAGCTTTTCCGCCAACTGGGGGAGCGCTAACTTTTATTTTAATCCTTCCCTTCCACTTGTCAATTCCCTCAATGCTGTTCTTTTTTGCATTTGGCTGGACATGGACGAGGAGAACAACACCATCTTTTGTCTGCTTTATCATTCTCTTCCCTCCATACCATATTCCCAAACGATTTTTGGAGGAAACATCTTTTCCTTCACAGCGTTCATTATTTCATCTGCAACTTTGTAGGCGAAATCAAAGGTCTCTTTGTCGATTAGACCATAATTGAGAGCCATTTCAAGCTCGTCTTCATCTAACAAGAAAGCTTCGCCGTTTGGGAAGATGAATATGTCTAAAAATAGGTCGAGCATCTCTAAGGTATTGTTGTAGCGCTTTGTATATGCCAGAACATCTACGTAGAACCCTTTAAAATTCCCTTCCTCATCATAAACTTTCAAAACATCATAATTTCTGCCGATAAAGGCGAAGTATATCATTGTGTAGCCGTTTTCAATTACTTTAACTCCATTTACGTAAAGAGGCGTTAGCATTCCATAAAATCTGGATTTGGCAACGATGATGTCTCCTAAGTTCGCTATGAGTTCATCGTATCTTTCAAGGACTCTGTTTGGAATGCGCTTGTAGATGAGGTGGATCTTTTGGTTCATATAATTTTATGTAGCATTTTAGGTTTAAAAACCTCAGCCATGCACAGAAGTATTGAAGCCTAATAAAGCATGGTGAGTAAAGATGGATGCAGGATTAATTTATCTCTCTGGCTTCTTGAGTGGTGTTGTCCTTTTCACTGTGGCAAGAATAATTTGGAGAAAACTGACCTCCTCCCCTTTGCGAGGGTTTGGCTTAACTCCCTCGCTAATGACGGGGAGGTTTGCGGGCAATCATCTCCTACTCCCGTTGCCGGTTTTGGTTCAGCCCGCAGGCCGGGTCTTCGGCCCGTTACCCCTACCGCAGAGCGGATTGGGGTTATCGCTCAAAGGCCACCCATTGGAGTTTTTGACTGCCAGAGTGAGCAGTCTTGAAAGGATACTTAACAGCGTTATCCCTCCCAACGGGAGGGACACGGATGAAACCCCTCGTCTCATTGGGTTGCTCTTTGGTGGCCTCTCCGAAGCCCTATTACGTTGCAAGAGGTTAAAAGGGTTTCGATGCTTAAAGACTGATTGGGCGGTGTTCTGTGCCCCCAGCCTAAAGGGCGAGGCTTGAAAAAGAAAAGTCAAGAGGAGCCAAAGATGAGCTCCTTCAGCTTCTCTGGTAATTCGCCGATCTTGACCCTAATCTGCTCCCTCGTATCTCTGTCTCTGATTGTTACGGTGTTGTCTTCCGGTGTTTGATTGTCAATGGTCACACAGTATGGAGTTCCAATTTCGTCGTATCTCGCATATCTCCTCCCAATTGTATCTTTTTCATCATAAACTGCTATGAACCCAGCTTTTTGCAATGTTCTAAAGACGTTGTAGGCTATCGTTATTAGTGGCTCCTTTGCAACTAATGGCAGAACGGCGACCTCTATTGGAGCCATGTCCTTCTTTATCTTAAGGTAAATTCTTCCGTCCTCATCAATCGTCAGTGAGTTCTCAAGGAGGAGATAGAATGGTCTGTCAATACCAAAACTTGGCTCTAAGACGTGAGGGACAATTTTTTCACCTGTTATCTTTTCTTCAACTTCTTTGATTATAAAGTCCTCCCTCTCAAGCTCATACCCATCAATTATGGCCTTTCCAGTTACTTCTAAGCTCTTGACAAGTTTTTTGAGTTCCTCTTCGCTCATTTCTTTGAGCTTCTCGTTTATTCTTTTTGCGTCTTTCTTAAGCTTTGGACCAACTCTTTTCATATTTAGGCTTACTTTAAGCTTTTTCACAATCTTCGGCTCATCATAATGAATCATGACTGTCAAATCAGCACCACTCATCTTCATGTGTCTGCTCAAGTCGTAATCTCCTCTGTATGCAATACCAACACACTCAATCCATCCAAATCTTTCGCTGTAAATTTCAACGTCCCATGTGTCGCTTGAATAATGTGCCCTTTCCTCCGGGAGTTGTTGTCTAAATCGTATTGCCTTTTCTGGAATGCCTATGTCGAGAAGGATTCCTTTCACCATAGCCATGTAGTAGGCAAAAAATGTGTTCATGACATAGCCTTTCTTAACAGCTTCTTCAAGAGTTATCTCAATCATCCCCAAGTTCTTAAGCTGGTGTTCAATGGGGTAGAGCCTTACAACCTCGTCTTTGACTTCATCAAAGTGTGGATGCTCGGTCTCTTTTGGGTTGAAGAATATTTCAACCTCAGCCTGGGTGAACTCTCTAAGTCTAATCATCCCTTGCCTTGGTGAAATTTCATTTCTGTATGCTTTTCCAATCTGGAACACGCCGAATGGGAGCTTGTTTCTTGCAAATGCGTTGAGCCTCTTAAAGTTCACAAAAATACCTTGGGCAGTTTCCGGCCTTAAATACCCTTTCTTATCCTTGTAAGGGCCGATATACGTCTCGAACATCAAGTTAAAATACCACACATCGCTTAGCTCTCCGCCACACTGAGGGCATTTTATACCATTTTCTCTTATTATCTTAGTGAGCTCTTCAGCGCTCAAGCCTTCAACATCAATGTCCAAGTTCTCCTCGATGAGATGGTCTGCTCTGTATCTTGCGTGGCACTTGGTACACTCAACTAAGGGATCAACGAACTTCTCAACGTGACCTGAAGCTATGAAGACTTCCTCAGGAGTTATGTCCGGGGTTTCAAGCTCAAAAAAGCCCTCTCTCTGAAAGGCTTCTCTGATTTTACGCTCAATCTTTCTCTTTATCGTTGCTCCAAGAGGACCGTAATCGTAAAAACCTCTCGCTCCACCATAAATTTCAAAGCTCCCCCATGCAAAGCCCCTTCTTCTCATCAAATCTGAAAGGATTTCATACTTGTCTATCTTCATGCCTTCACCACCTTAAGGTGTGATACTTCAAAATCCTAAAAACTTTGTGGAATATCCTTTGATGTTTTATCAAAGTTGGTGCCTAATAGAACATTTTAGGGCTGTGATACGAAAGAGTTATAAACCAATTTTTCCGTTATGAATGTGAGCTTTAGCTTTGATTATTTAGGAGGGAAGAGAAATGGCGGAAAGACCACTTGATGTTATACACAGGTCCCTGGACAAGGATGTGTTGGTTATACTTAAGAAAGGATTCGAGTTTAGAGGCAAGCTTATCGGTTATGACATTCACCTGAATGTTGTCCTTGCAGATGCTCAGCTTATTGAGGGCGGCGAGGTAACAAAGAAGTATGGTAAGATTGTAATTAGAGGAGACAATGTGTTGGCTATTTCACCAGTAGAAACTGAGTGAGGTGATTCTCGGTGGGAAGCGGAACAGCGCCCCATGGAAAGAGAAATAGGACTCCTACTCACATAAAGTGCAGAAGATGTGGGAAGAAAGCCTACAATGTTAGAAAGGGCTACTGTGCTGCCTGTGGCTTTGGAAAGAGCAGAAGGTTGAGGAAGTACAGCTGGTCAAAGAAGTGGAAGAAAGCTAAGAACGTCCATTGATTTCTTTTTTATTTTGCTTTTCTGTACTAAGTTAACTGTGTGGGGGATAACTCTATAAATCCTTGCTTTGAATTCTAAACTATGAGTGCAAAAGATGACATTTTGCGCTATTTAAAGTCAAAGGGGCATGATGGTGCTTTGCAAAGTGAGCTGTATGAGTTGGGGTATTCCCGTTCGACAATTGCTGAGGCCTTAGAAAGTCTTGAAGAAGAGAACCTTATTGTAAAAAGAAACATTGGGAAAAAAGCATACAGAATATGGATTATTGATGAGGCGCCCTTTCCCATTAAAAACACTCTTAGACTCGGACTTTTAAGGGCTGTTGAATATCCTCATGCCCTTTTGGCGGCTCATGATTTAAAAGAAAAGTACAATGTTAGAGTTTTGGTTTACAACTCAGCCCTTGAGCTTACGAATGCTCTTGCAATAGGAAAGGTTGATTTAGCGTGCTCGCCGTTAATTACTCAAATCCTTTATGCATTGTTGATGAAAAGCATTAAAGTTGTTTCTGGATGTGGATTTTCTGGTAGCGGACTCGTTGTGAGAGGAGAGCTCAAGGAAGGAAAAACCATTGCCTCTTCTGAGCTTTCTACAATGGAAACCATGCTAAAGTTGTTCCTTGAGAAAAAGGGATTGAAGAATATAAAAGTGACATACTTTAAAAATCCAGAAAATGCTGTGGAGTCTTTCCTTAGAGGAGAGATAGATGGGATAAGCATCTGGGAGCCGTATCTAAGTCTGCTTAAAAAGAAGGGCTTCAATGTCTACCATTACTCTGATTATTTTGGGAAATATCCCTGCTGCGCTTTGGGAGTTAATTTGAGCTTTTTGGATCTCAACAAAAACCTGTTCTATGAATTTTTAGAGAAATTCAAAGAGAATACTGAAAACCTGGAGAAACGAAAAGGGCAAGCTATAGAGCTTATGGTTGAGGTTATGGGATTTGAGGAGAAACTTGTAAGGGAAAGCTTCGGAGGATTTGTCTATGATTACAGACTTACAAAAAAGCAAGTTGAAGAAATGCTAAATCGATTTGGTCTCAAAGTATTCAATCTTGAAAAGCTCTTCTTATCGCAAGATTTTTAACTTCTATTTCTCTTTTATCGCTTAGACATTCATCTAAGTGATTACTATGGATGGCGAATTAAGGAAGAAGTTATGGGAGCTTGCATGGCCGGCAATATTGGCAAACATCTCTCAAACCCTTGTTAACTTAGTTGACATGATAATGGTCGGACAGCTTGGTGCTCTCGCGATTGCCAGCGTGGGATTAGGAGCTCAGCTTTCATGGTTCATGATGCCAATAATGTTTGCAGTCTCAACTGGAGTTTTAGCATTGGTTGCTCGTTTTGTTGGTGCTAAAGATTACGAAATGGCAAATCAAACTTTGGAGCAGGGGATTTATCTTGCCTTTCTTGTTGGGATACCTGTTATGTTAATTGGCTTATTCTTTGGGGATGATGCACTTAGAGTAATGGGTGCTGGTGAGGACGTAATTAGACTGGGCTACGAATACATCAGGGTATACTTCTTATTTTATCCCATTAACTTCATGGGTTTTGCGGCTTTTTCAGCTTTAAGAGGTGCTGGTGACACAAAAACGCCAATGAAGTTAAGCCTTTTGATGAATGTGCTGAATGTTATTTTAAACTATCTCTTAATTTTTGGAAAATTTGGTTTTCCAAGATTAGAAGTCAAGGGAGCTGCATTAGCTTCTGGACTTTCAATTGTAGCGGCGTTTATTATTGGCATGTTCCTCTTCTTAAGTGACAAGCTTGTTTTGAAGTTTAAACCCAGCTTTAGATTTGATATTTCACTGGTTAAAAGAATCCTCAGAATTGGAATTCCAGCAACGATTGAGAGAATAATCTTCAGCGTTTACAACTTCATTTACATAAGCATCGTTACAAGATTTGGTACAGTAGCTTTAGCTGCTCATCAGGTTGGCTTAAGGGTTGAAAGCATAGCCTATATGCCAGCTTTTGGCTTTAATGTTGCCACATCAGCTTTGGTTGGACAGAGCTTAGGTGAAGGAAACCCAGAAAAAGCTGAGAAGGTTGTATATGAATCACTGAAAATGGTAACGGCTTTCATGAGCGTCATGGCTGTGGTTTTGATTGCTTTTCCAAAATACCTTGTCATACCTTTCATAACAAAAAGCGACCCCAATTATTGGCAAGTTATTCACTTGGCTGCAATCTATCTCATGATTGTGGGTATAAGTGAAATTCCATTAGGCTGGCTTTTTGTTCTCAGCGGAGCTTTAAGAGGTGCAGGAGATACAAAAAGTCCGATGTATATAACAGCTGTTAGCAAATTGCTCTTTAGAATTCTCCCAGCCTATCTTTTGGGATTTGGATTTGCAATAGGTTCATTCCGCTTTGAGGGGCTTGGAGTTATTGCCGCTTGGATTGCAATGAGCCTTGAGACATTCACAACCGCTGGCTTTTTCTGGTGGGTGTTTAAGAGGGGGAAGTGGAAGTACATAAAAGTATGACACAATGTTTATAAGTATGTATGACGCCTATATATACGGTGATGTTATGGCTGTTGTCAGCATTCGTATCCCCGATGAGCTTAAAGCGAAAATGAAGGAGGTTAATATAAACTGGAGCGAAGAGATACGGAGGTTTATTGAGATGAAAATACGGGAGCAGGAAAAAAGAAAGTTGCTTGATGAGATAGATGCTTTTCTCGAAAAGGAAGTTCCTCCCATGAAAAAGGGACAAGCAGTGAAGCTTGTGAGGGATGCCCGTGATAGTAATTGACACCTCGTCTTTAATCAAATACCTCCTTCGCGAAGAGGGCTGGCGTGACGTTTCGAAGTTCCTCCGTCAGAATCAGTTGGTTTCCTTAGAAATGGCATTGATTGAAGGCGCAAATGCGATTTGGAAGCGCTGTGTTCTTCACCAAGATATTCCTCTCAAAACGGCAGAGAAATTGCTTGGTTATCTTCACTCAACTAAAGGCATAATCATATATGAGAATCCGATTGAATACTTGCCTAAGGCGGAAGAAATTGCCCTTGAGAATAACGTTACCGTTTATGATTCTCTTTACATCGCTCAGGCTCTCAAATATGGAAAGTTAGCAACCAGCGATGAAAAACAGGGAAAAGTTGCAGAAAAGCTTGGCATTGTGGTGTTCTACCTTTAGAGTGTTGAAACGTGGAATAGAGCCTCCATAAGTCTTCCGAAGAGATAGCTAACAAATGCGGCTCCTAATCCTGTGGTGACCATCTCCGTGACTTTCTTCTTTATTGAGATTCCTGAGAGTACCGATATAAAAGTCGCAACTACCCCCAGTGCTGTTCCAGCCAGTAGCACCGAGAAAGGCAGGGCAATTAGAGATGAAGACGCAAAGAAATAAGGTGTAACTGGAAATGCTACACCAATGAGGTAGGAAATTCCGGTGTATAGTGCTGCCCTCACCTCATTCTCGTCCTCTTCTTGAACGAGCAACTTAATTATTGCATCGTGATTTGAGGAAAGCTTCTCAGCAACCTCTTTTGCAACTTCCTCAGGCATTCCGCTTTCTAGGAGCTTGTCTAAAAGTTCATCTTTCGCTCTATCCGGGGAAACCCTGAACAGGACTTCCATTCTTTGTCTAATGCTCTCGTTTACTTGTCTCTGAGAGCGGACTGATATGAAAGTCCCAATTGCCATTGATAAAGCCCCGGCAACTCCAACGATGAGACCGCTAATTCCGACAAGCTTTGGGTTGTAAACGTAAACCGCTGACAATCCAGTGACTGCACCAAGAATCTCAACTAATCCATCATTCATACCGAGAACCAAATCTCGGATGTTTTCAACATGGAACCTCTGCTTGCTCTCGTAGAAGAACTTCTCATGTTCAAGCTCGTCTAAGATGACTTCACTTAACTCTCTTCTCTCTTCCTCATCGAGCTTCTCTTGATATGTTGTGAGGAATTTGAAGTACTTTTGGATTGCACTGTTTTCTCCCATCTCAAGGAGCGAAGCAACAGCACCAGGCCCTAAAATTTTCCTTAGGAGTCTTGTGCTGTAGAGCGAGAACTTGCTAACCTTTGCTTTAGATATTTTAACGCCTCTCCTTGCCAAGAAATCGTGCCAGAACTTTGCATGCTTTGCCTCAATGTTTGAAAGCCTTAGAAATTCATTCTTTAAAGCCTCGTCTTTCTCAATCTTAGCAAGCTGAGCATAAAGAACTGAGTCTGAATATTCATCTCTGTAGAATTGAAGAGCAGACTTTACCATCTCATTCATCTTTCATCCCTTAAAAAGCTGAACAAAAGGGTTTAATTAAGGTTACTGTAATGATTCTAAAGCCTCAAGCACTTCCTCAAAAGGAGCATTTGTCTTTAGAGCCGTTGGTGAGAAGTGAGTTCTCGTTGCTTTGTAGCCCTCTTTTTCAAGAATCTCGATGATTTTGGCAATTTTCCTAACCTCAAGATTGTTTCTCCTCGCTAATGCATGAGTGTCGTAGAAAAATGGAACGTCAAGCTCCTCTTTGATTATTCCTAAAAACTTCAGCACTTTCTTTTTCTCTGCAATCTCTTCTTTCTCCAATAGCTTATGCATCTCTTCAACAATTTCTTGATTCTTAAGCTCCCCAAGCCACAAAGGTCCATAAGCTTTAGGTTTACTCGGTAAAAAGCTTCTCTCAATCTCAAACTTTCCGTTATTTTCATCAAAATACAGATAACCGAGCTTTTCTAAAGTTTCATTTCCTTTCTTTGCTCCACCTTTAAACCTTAAGAAGGCCCTAAAGTAATGGTCTTTGTAATACGCAAAAAGAACTTCAAAGCCCATATCATACTTTGCAACATATCTCGCAACGGTTCCTATTAAAATCCTCAGCCCAGCTTCATGGCAGAGCTCGCCCCTTATTGGCACTGTGTTGTATTTTCTTAGACATGCCCTTGGATGAGCTCCGCAGAGGGGTGCTGTATCTGTTGCAGTGATTGCCAAAACTCCTTTTCGCTTTACACTCCTCAAGGCAGAGTCTAAGAACTCCATTGGAGAACCAAAGGGGTCTAAATCAATGAAGTCAAAATACCTAAACTGCTCATTCATTAATCTGTTGACATCTAAGTTTGTTGCAACTAAAACCTTGTTCCCTTTTAAAATTGCTTTCTTCTCATGTATCTCAATTTTACCGGAGAAGTTGAGCCTCAGATTTTTAATTATCAGCTCAAAGGCATCTGGATTTATGTCGTTCATCCAAACTTCAGTTGCTGGTGTCTCTAAAGCATACCTAATTCCCCTGATCCCTGTAGCACTTAGAGCATCTAAAACTCTCTTCGCTTTAACAACCTTAAGGAGAAGGATGCTCAAATCCCTATTCAGAGCCATCATGGGGTTGTAAAAAACTGGAGCATCATAAATACGTTCAGCTTTTGGAACAAGAACCCTTGCTTTTCCTTCACTTATTTCTATCAGCTCCATGGTACCACCAATTTATTTACAAAAAGCTTAGGTTAGGAAGAAAAGAAATCAGAGAATTTCGATGTAATCCCCAAGAGCTTGTCCGGGTAAACCTTTTTCAAACCTTACTTTAACTTCGCCCCTAACTCCATGTGGCTTGATAATTTTGCCAGCAATGATTTTTCCGCTCGGGCTCTTCCAAATGACTTTCTTTCCTATGAGCTTTGCTGCCTCTTCTCTGCTCTCAATTCCAAGAGGCTTGATAATCATGTGGTGGTTGTGCTGATTTTCCTTACTCCTCATGTAGCTTAACACTATCCCCTTCATCGCTCTCACCGTTAATGCCTATTGAAGAGAGCTTTTAAATTTATTGATCTTGATGAAAATGCACCAGGTAATAGAAACAGTTTTATCCTCCCTCAGCTATTCAGCTTTGGTGGTGATCATGAAAATGGAAAGAATAAAGAAGCTTCAAAAGTTTATAAACGAGAACTCAATTGATGCAGCGCTCATCTCTAAACGTGAAAACCTGTTCTACTTTTCTGGAGCTTCTCCGTTAGCTGGGGGATATTTAGTTGTTACTCCCGATGGGGCTATAATTTACGTTCCTGAACTTGAATATGAGGCAACAAGGGAAGAAACTGAACTACCAGTTGAAAAGTTCAAGAAACTGCCAGAACTTTATGAAAAGCTCAAACCTTATAGTGTTTTGGGAATTGAAGGTTCAACAAGCTTTTCCTTCATGAATGCACTTAAAGAAAAAGCTGAGATAAAGGAATTTAGGAGTATTGATGATGTTATAAAAGACCTTAGAATCGTAAAAACCAAAGAAGAAATCGAGATAATCAAAAGTGCGTGTGAATTGGCTGACATGGCTGTTATGGCGGCTATTGAAGAAATCAGTGAAGGGAAGAGAGAAAGGGAAATAGCAGCAAAGGTTGAGTATGTTATGAAGATGAACGGTGCTGAAAAGCCAGCCTTTGATACAATCATTGCCAGCGGTCACAGGTCAGCTCTCCCCCATGGAGTTGCAAGCGATAAGAGGATTGAGAGAGGAGATTTAGTTGTCATAGATTTAGGAGCACTTTACAGGCACTACAATTCTGACATAACAAGAACCATAGTTATTGGAAAACCCAATGAGAAGCAGAAGGAGATTTATGAGATAGTTCTTGAGGCTCAAAAGACAGCTGTTGAAAAAGCTAAGCCAGGAATGACTGCGAAAGAACTCGACAGCATAGCAAGGGACATCATAGCGGAATATGGCTATGGAGATTACTTCATCCACAGCCTCGGTCACGGGGTTGGGTTGGAAATTCATGAGCCTCCGAGAATAAGCCAGTACGATGAGACTGTCCTCAGGGAAGGAATTGTCATAACGATTGAGCCAGGAATTTACATTCCAAAGCTTGGTGGCGTCAGGATTGAGGATACAGTTGTTATAACGAAAGATGGAGCTAAGAGGCTCACAAAGATGGAGAGAGAGTTGATTTAAATCTAACTTTGCATAACATAAACTATAAAAATATCCTAGAAACTATTAGTTTGCCCTAATTTTTCTATTCTTGTTCCTTTATGTACCACTTATAATGGCAGAATAAAAATTATAAATTTTAAAAACTAACTATTCAAGATAGTTTATATAAACTTAAGTTGGAGGTGTGTACATGAGGAGAAAATCTATTATAGTAATGCTGCTCTTAGTTTTACTAATATCTTCCACATTGTCACAGGCGGATATACAACAGGAGAAAGATCAGAGCGAAGTACAAGGAGACGAAACAGTAAATCCCTTTTTTGCTCCTCTCTTAGAGTTATTAGAAAACTTGACATATGAAGACAGAGAAGTTCTTCTCAGTGCACTTGAACTGATGATTAAGGAAATGATTAATGGAACAATAGTAGTTTCAGAAAACATGAAAATTACAAACATTACAAGGACTAGTGAGGGCTTAAAGTTTGAGTTGTGGTATCTTAATAACACTAACCCGATAAAAATCAGGTATTATGAATGGAAAAATCCAGAAAAAGCTCTTCATACTATAGAAAGGTTAAAAACAGACGGCAATATTACAGATTCCGAGATTAAAGAACTTTCTAAGGATTTACAAGTTGTTCCTTTATCAATACCTTACAGCGTTGTGATAAAGGACATCGATTATCTAACAAATGATGGAAATGGCGAGTATGTAATCCTTTACAATCCAAGTAGTTCCTCAGCGAATATTCCAGGTTGGTACATAATGGATAGCTTTGCCTACAATAATAACGAATGTTGGAACTATGATGGAACACCAAAAGACTCATGTGAATATTATGGTAGAGAACACATAATCAGGGTTTATGGCACAATTGCCCCATTTGGAACATATATTGTAAAAGTTGCTTCAAGCCCGGAGGATGCTATCCTTAATAATGATGGAGACACTGTGTATTTAGTTGATTCACTGGGAAACGTTATTAGCACATACCATTATTCATCTTCTCCTGAGATAACTGTAGAGGATATCTATTACTATCCAAGCAAACCTTCTCCCGGAACTCCAGTAGATTTCACAATAAAGCTTGATAACAGAGGAGCATTGGGAGGCGCTGGAACCCTTCAGCTTGTTATAGATGGAGAGATACTCAAAAGTGAGAGTGTTTATGTGGAAAAATACTCAATCAAGTATTTCCGCTTCTATGATGCATGGACTGCAGAGCCTGGCACCCATGTTGTAGTTGCAAAGTTTATTCCTTCTTATTCAGGAGGGAAAGAGTCAACGGAAATTACTTGGATTTCTGTACCCACTGTGAGCATAACCAGTGTAAATTATCCTTCCCCAGTTATTGAAGGTAGGGATATTAAATTTGATGTTTTAGTCAATAATCCTGCCTCTGAAAAAGTGGATGTTACCCTAAAGCTGTTAGTTGATAATGAACAAAAATGGAGCTTTTCGGGATATGTATTGCCTGAGCAAAGTTATCAATTCTATCTAATTTGGAAGGATCCTACACCTGGAACTCACAATGTCACTATTGAGCTCTGGGAAGATAGTGAACTCAGAGATACATGGAAGAAGACAATCTACGTGAAACCTAACTTACCTCCAAAAATAACTAACATAACAATTCCTGAAGAAGCATATTCCGGGTATAGATTTGATGGGACAGTAACGGTGTACGACGAGGAGAGTGATGAGGTATATGTCAGAGTCTACGTTAATGATGAGTATAAGTTCACAATAGGTCCAATTGCCTCTGAAGAAACTGCAAGCTACTATTATTATCCAGTGATAAACAACTGTACCGAGGAGCTTAGATTTATGTTTGTCCCAGTGGATGAGAGGGGTAACGTTGGGACACCCGAAGAGAGGACTGTTCTTGTTAAACTGGACACTGACTTTGATGGCTGGTGTGATATTGAAGAAATAGAAAAGTACAAGACAGACCCATATAAATGGGACACTGATGGGGATGGTATAAAAGATTCAAAAGATGTGGACCCACTAACAAGGAACTTAACATTAACGGTGTATGTCTTTCGTGCAAGAGTTCTCGATCCAGTTGATGAATGGCTTTCCGCTGATTATCAGAAAGCTGACATGACCTTGGAGATTGAAGCTAATCTCGGACATGGTAACATTGTATGGCAGAGTTTTACAATATCAGATAATCAGGATGATGCTGAGAAATCAATAATACTAACTAACGACACGCTTGTAAATATGGAGCTTCAGCAGATAGCCAAGTTTACAGTTGATATCCCAGAGTACTTTGAGTTTATATGGATTTACTTCAAGCTCTTTGACAGAGATACTCTGTCGTCTTGGGATATGCTCGATATATCTCCAGAAAGCGGGACAGATGAGGAAGACAAGATGGCTAAAGTTATGTTCTCTGTAAAGAGTGGTACGTGGGGCTTCCATGATTATCCAAATGATCACAGAGTCTACTTTGGCTATGGTCATCTGAGCGGTTGCGGTGATGGTTCCTGTGGTGATTTAGACTCAAGCACTGACATTGAACCATTCGTCAAGTACTACGATGAGCTTGAAGCCATGGGTTATGATTTAAGCATTGTTAACATCACAGATGCTAGGGGATGGGATGGAATTGAGAGTGTAGAGGTCAAAGATTATCAAAAAGGGAAGCTCTATCAGTATTCCAAGCCTGAAGAGGCAGTTTTATTCACCCTAGCTTTGCCAAACGGAACTGAGAGGAAGGTCTTAGTAATCAACAAGAGAAACGCTAAAGTTCAGGTGCAGAACCTTCCAAGTGAAGATGTTAAAGTACTGTCCACGGATAGTGAAGCGAGTAATGGAAATATTACAGTTAAACAAAATGCAACAGCAAGAAAACGTGTAAGATATGAAGCAGTCTTTGTCTTCAAGGAACAGAATGAGGATGCAAAGGAGCGAGAAATCCAAGCTTTAAGCGACAGTGAAACTGAAAGCACTCCTACTGCGTTAACCTTTGATGCCCTAGCGACCTCAGAAGATAGTGATGAAGATGACGCCGAGATATGTTCCTCATCAAGCTGAACGATGCTGATGGGGATGGAATACCATTCTACAAAGAGTTAGAGCTTAACAAAGAGCTTGAGGAGAGAGGCTACAGTGAAAGGTTCAATCCAAAGGAGAATGACATGTACGGAGATTACGACGGTGATGGAGTTCCAAACAGTGTAGAGCTGTTTATTGGGAAGGATCCTGCAAAGCCAGATGTTCTCGGAATAAAACTGACGGTTGCCGTCGGATTTAATGCCAACCAGACTTACCTTACTCAGCTCATTAAGGGCTTCCAGAGGGCGAGTCAGGTGGTTTACGATTACACGGATGGGTATGCGATGATAACGGAGATCAGCATAAAGAACAACGTGCAGGTAGGCAGTGAAGAGTGGGAGAGCTATATGGTGAGAGTTAAACCCGAGTCTAATGATACTCTGTTAACTTACCACGGTTTCTGGTACTGGAAGTGGGTGAAGAACCTTCCAGGCAAGGAGGGTGGATATGTCCTGCTCTTCAGGGAGTTCGGAGATAAAACCCCAGACGAGTACTATCGGGGAATAGCCCACGAGCTCGGACACTTTGTTTTTGGTATAGGGGATGAGTACATAACCCATACATGCAGGTATATCATAGAATCTCGTGAATGGGAGTGTATTAGTTATGATAACATGACAGCAGAGCTCTCCAAGAGGGACATCAACTTTATACAGTTGCCTACTATCATGAACAAAGCAGAAAAATTCAGTGAATTAAGTATTCCCCACAATTACCAATGGTTCAATCAACAATTGTATGAACTGCAGAACACGCTAATCCAAATATACACCGACTATGGGTGGGATGTAAACTCATGGGAAAACTTTACAACGGCACACTGGGAGATTAAATTCCAAATAAACAGCCAGGGGGTGACACATACTTCAGCATGGGAAATGGTATTTGACATCCTCTCAAAAGACTATCTTGTGTCCTTCAATGGGGTACAAAATATCAATGCGGGCTTAGAACTTGATCTGGATTTCAATAATACAAGAGATGAGAGGTTGCCTTTTGATTATATACCCAGAACTGGACCGTATACTGGAGTTGGATATTATCTAAGAGTTCTATATCAGGAGGGATCACAATGAAAAGATTGTTCATAACAATTTTTCTTTTTTCCTTGGTATTAACTCCAGCTATTCACCTCCTAAAGGCAGTTAGTCTATGGGACGTGCTAGAAGAAAATCAAAGCATTAAGTATATCCTCATTGATGGAACTGGCCCAAATATCCCAACTAATCCGTTCAATGATTCAAGCATTATGAAGGTGAGGATAATATATCCGTACAACAAAACTCATGATATCCTTGTAGAGTACACAAAAAATAGAACAACCAAAAGAATGATTCCTACAAAGAACATCAGCCCCTTTAGGATTTCAGACTGGGATATAGATGCATTTCTGGAGAAATACTATGAATACATCAAGATATACAATAACGCTCCTATCAAGAAATGGACTCTTGAAATTACAAATTTTGACATTGGTGTAACAGTATTCATGGATGATGGAATTTACAGTGAGTTTGACTGCTACGGACCAAAGAACCTCTCATGCTATTCCCAATTCCACTCCCCTCGAAAATACACACCAAACGAGGGTAACAAGACAATCTGCGGGCCAACGCTGTTAATTGGATTAGCATTGGTTCCCCTACTAACAAGAATGAAAGGCAGATAGATATTTCAATAGCCCATACACTGGTGTCGGCTACTTCATGGAGGTGACTTTTCTTTTTTCAAGCCTTGCCCTTTAGGGTGGGGTGCAGTGTTCGAAAATTTGGTTTTTGAGCAGGAAAGCAAGAGAAAGGTTTAAATACTAAGCTGTACTAATACTTAATGGTGGGAGCATGGGAGTAATAACTGTCTCCGTTGACGATAGAGTTGAGAAAAGGTTTAGGGAGCTCGTGGTGGGGAAATATGGGCGGATTAGGGGGGCACTGGGAGTTGCGGTAACTGAGGCCATGAAACTCTGGATTGAAAAAATCGAACGGGAAAAGAAATGAAGCGTTCTGCAACAGTCAAACTCCAGCCCTCAAAAGCCCAAGAGAAAACCCTCTTCGAACTAGCCCAAGCCACAGCCACAATCTGGAACAAAATCAACTACGAGAGGCTGAAGCAGTTTAAAAAGTTTGGAGTAGTGGACTTTGCCACCACGGAAAAAGAAGCATACTACGCCTTAAAAGACTGGGTTGGTGGCTCGACAGTCCAACAACTGGCTAGAAAGAACGCTGAAGCCTGGCGTTCATTCTTCTCCCTGAACAGGAAGAAAAAACTGCCCACCTGGTTCAAGCCAAAACCACCAAAATTCGTCAAGGAGGAGAATGGGAGAAAGCTCTTCATCATTCCGCTTAGGAACGACCAGTACAGAATTGACGGCAACGTAATCGAGTTGAAGCGTCTTGGAAAATTCGGCAGGCTAAGTCGAGGGCAGAATACATTTGAAGGGCAAGCAGGGGAGGCTTGAAATTATTTACGACGATGTAAAGCGGAAATGGTATGCTCACATTAGTTTTAATGTTGAAGAGAGACTATCCAAAAATGGTTGGGTTAAAGTTCCAAGACAGCCGAAAGGAAACCTCACGGCTGGTATTGACTTGGGAGTGAACAATTTAATGGCTGTTTATGTCGAGAATGGTGAGAGTCTCCTCGTGAATGGTAGGCCACTAAAGAGCATTGCATTCTACTGGCAGAAAAAGATAGCGGGATACCAGTCTAAACTCAACAAGTCGGGTTGTAGAAAGAGTAGGAAATTAAAGAGAATGCATGAAAAGGCTAAACTCCAAGCAAAACACTACATCAACACTGCAGTGAGGCGGACTGTTGAAAGGCTCTATCAGTTGGGCGTTAGCAGAATTGTCGTTGGGTATCCTAAAGAAATTGCAAGAGAACCTAATAAGGGTAAAAAGCAAAACTTCATTCTTTCTCACGTTTGGTGTTTTAACACTGTAATAAAACGTTTAACTGAGGTTGCGGAAGAGTATGGTATTCGAGTCCTGCTTGTTGATGAGGCTTTCACTTCTCAGACCTGCCCTCTCTGCGGCCAACGCCATTCGAATGGTAGAATCTTTAGAGGTTTGTTTAAGTGCCGCAGAGAGGGCGTTGTAATGAACGCTGATTTAGTTGGAGCTTTCAACATTTTGAAGAAGTTGTGAGAACGATAACCCCGAGCCTTCCCGTTTTAGCGGGAGGTAGGGGTAACCGGGGGAAGACCCTCCCCGAGGGGCTGAAAATCTTGATGGACTTTAATGAAGCCCCTCAAACCTCCCCACCCATGGCGAGGGGTTAATCCGCTCGCCCTTCAAGGCA